>NZ_JBEPBI010000008.1:0-94397 GCF_040299045.1 Streptomyces sp. NPDC001027 | reverse complement strand
GGCCGCCCGCGAGGCGCTGGCGGCGTACGACGGTTACGAGGCGGCGGGAGCGGCCGCCGCCCCGGTGGCCGTGCAGGCGGCGCCGCAGCAGGGCGAGGGTCGGATCGACGGGCGGGAGCAGGGGCTTTGAGCGAGTCGGTGACGTCCGGGGTGCGGACGCTGTCGGTGGCGTCCGCGTTCGCGGGGATGCGCAGTGTGGCGCCGGTCCTGTTCCGGGCCGGCTGCCCGGACTGCCGGGGCCGTTTCGAGCTGACCGCGAGCGCGCTGCGGCTGGCGATCGGCGCGTCCAGCCGTACCACCTTCTACTCGTTCACCTGCCCCGACTGCGGGGCGGCCGTGCGCAAGCCGGCCGGCGAGCGCATCGTCGAGCTGCTCACCGGCGGCGGGGTGCGGACCCTGCGCCTGCAGACCCCGTAGCGGGGTCTAGGCTCGGCCCCATGTTCTGGCCGATGTGCGCGGTGGCGTTGGGTTTCGCGGGTCTCGCCGTTCTGGCGGTGTTCGCCGTGCGGGTCTTCCTCGAGGCGCGGCGCCTGGGCCGGCAGGTCGCGGAGTCCGCGCGGCGCATCGACCGGGCCGCTCAGGACCTGGAGCGGGCGGCGGTGAGCGCGGCGCGTGCCGCGGACGCCTTGTGACGGGCCTTTCCCGCTGGTCGGCGCGGTGAGGCGCGGGCGTCGGGCTGTGGTCGTTCGGTGAGTCCCGGGGCGAATGCGTTTTGGGCCACTTCGCCCTCCCGCGCCGGTGGGGGAGGCAGGTACGCTGCTGATCGCGGCCCGGATAACGAGGCCCGGACCGCGCACCGGGAGTAGGCACAGGGATTGCCTCACGTTTACCCCTGAGCGTTACGATCGCTGTCAACACGATCGTTCGGACAGTTGTCCGACCGGTCGGACGGTAACCACCCCCGCAGCCTCGGTGAGAAGGTAAAGACTTATGTTCGGAAGGCTCGGCGCCCCCGAGATCATTCTCATCCTCGTCGTCGTCATCCTGCTGTTCGGCGCCAAGAAGCTTCCCGACATGGCGCGGTCGCTCGGCAAGTCCGCTCGCATCCTCAAGAGCGAGGCCAAGGCGATGAAGGAAGACGGCAGCAGCACGGCCACTCCGGCCGGCCCGCCCCACAACGACGAGCAGCCCCCGGCTCAGCGCACCATCCAGGCCTCCCCCGGTGACGTGACCAGTTCCCGCCCGGTCACCGAGCCGACGGACACGACCAAGCGCTGACGCAGGGCCGGTGACCTCCGGCCCGCCGCACGAGATGGGAACGTGGGTTGCTGAAGTCTGCCCGCAAAGAGGAGATGGACCCCGAGGGGCGGATGCCCCTCGCGGATCACCTTCGTGAGCTCCGCAACCGGCTCGCGAAGGCGATGCTGGCCATCGTCGTCGTGACGATCGTGGCCGCCTTCTTCTACAAGAACATCATCGAGTTCTTCACGAACCCGATCCTGCACGCCGTGGGGTGCGAGTCCAGTTTCGCGGAGCTGGCGCACCAGCGCAGCGCCACCTGCGCCCGCATCGTGCTGAACGGTCTGCTCACGCCGTTCACGCTCGCCCTGAAGGTCTCCCTGATGGCCGGCGTGATCTTCGCATCGCCGGTCTGGCTGTACCAGCTGTGGGCCTTCGTCGCGCCGGGCCTGCACCAGCACGAGCGCAAGTACGCGTACGCGTTCGTCGGCACGGGCGTTCCGCTGTTCCTCGGCGGGGCGTTCTTCGCGTACAAGACGCTGCCGACCATGGCCAAGGTGCTGCTCCAGTTCTCGCCCGCGGACCTGGACAACCAGCTGCCGCTGGACGACCTGCTCGACCTGATCGTGCGCATGGTGCTGGTGTTCGGCCTCTCCTTCGAGCTGCCGCTGCTGCTGGTGATGCTCAACCTGACCGGGGTGCTCACCGGCAAGCGCATGCTCGGCTGGTGGCGCGGGATGATCATCGGCATCACGGTGTTCGCCGCGGTCGCCACGCCCAGCACCGACCCGCTGACCATGCTGGCGCTCGCCGGTCCGATCTGGGTCCTCTACTTCTGCGCGACTGCCTTCTCCCTGCTCAACGACCGCCGCAAGAGCCGTCGCGACGCGATGGGCCCGGCCGACGACGAAGCCTCCGACCTGGACCTCACGCCCGAGGACGTCGGCGAGGTCGAGACGGTCACGGCGAGCCGGTCGCTGCCGGAGCAGTCGACCACGGACCGCGTCAACGGTTATGACGACGTGACCTGAGAGGCGTCGTAGAGCTCTTAGGGTCAGGCTCGTGACCGGCGAGATCACCCTCTTCGTCAACCCCGCGGCGGGCCGCGGCCGGGGCGCCCGTGCGGCGCGGCCGGCCGCTTCCGCGTTGCGGGCGGCCGGCTACCGCGTGCGCACGGTCGTCGGCGAGAACGCCGGGGACGCCCTCGCCCGCGCGCGGGCCGCCGTCGCGGACGGCGCCGGCGCCCTGATCGCCGTCGGCGGCGACGGCATGGCCCACCTCGCGCTGCAGGCCGTCGCCGGCACCCGCACCCCGCTCGCCCTGGTCGCCGCCGGCACCGGCAACGACTTCGCCCGCGCCCTGGGCCTGCCGGTGCGCGACCCGGCCGCCGCCGGACGGCTGATCGCCGAGGCCCTCAAGGCGGACCGGATCCGAGACGTCGACCTCGGCCGGACCGGCGAGCGCTGGTTCGGCACGGTCCTCGCCTCGGGCTTCGACTCCCGCGTCAACGACCGCGGCAACCGTCTGCGCTGGCCCACCGGGCGCGCCCGGTACGACCTGGCGATGCTCGTCGAACTGGCGGCCCTGCGCCCCTTCCCGTACCGGATCACGCTCGACGACGGCGCCGTCCTGGAGGTCGAGGCGACCCTGGTCGCCGTCGGCAACGGTCCCTCCTACGGCGGCGGCATGCGGATCTGCCCCGGCGCCGACCTCACCGACGGGCTGTTCGACGTCACCGTGGTCGGGGACTGCAGCCGCACGACGCTGCTGCGGGTCTTCCCGAAGGTGTACCGCGGCACGCACGTGGAGCGCCCCGAGGTCACCGTGCACCGGGCGGCGAAGGTCGAGATCGCCGCCGAGGAGGTGTCGGGGTACGCGGACGGGGAACGTCTCGGACAGCTGCCGCTGACCGCCCGGTGCGTGCCGGGCGCGGTCCGGGTCGTCGGGCCCTGAACCCTTCCGGCACGGCGTCGGCCGTGCCCCTGTGAGCTGGGCGTACCGAGGTTCGAGGGCGGCGGATCCGGATAATGATCGTCCTGTTGTCGGTGCGGCCCGGTACGCTCGAAAGCACGATGACAGAGGATCTCTCCCCGGCCGAGCGGTACGAGGCGGCGCGCAAGCGCGCTGTCGAGCAGGCCACCTCGCTCGCGTCCTTCCGCGAGATGTACGACTTCGGTCTCGACCCCTTCCAGATCGAGGCCTGCCAGGCGCTCGAGGCGGGCAAGGGCGTCCTGGTCGCCGCGCCCACCGGTTCCGGCAAGACGATCGTGGGCGAGTTCGCCGTCCACCTCGCTCTCCAGCAGGGCAAGAAGTGCTTCTACACGACGCCCATCAAGGCGCTGTCCAACCAGAAGTACTCCGACCTGTGCCGCCGCTACGGCAGTGACAAGGTCGGTCTGCTCACCGGCGACAACAGCGTCAACTCCGACGCCCCGGTGGTCGTGATGACCACCGAGGTGCTGCGGAACATGCTGTACGCCGGCTCCCAGACCCTCCTCGGCCTCGGGTACGTGGTGATGGACGAGGTGCACTACCTCTCCGACCGCTTCCGCGGCGCCGTGTGGGAGGAGGTGATCATCCACCTCCCCGAGTCGGTCACCCTGGTCTCCCTGTCGGCGACCGTGTCCAACGCCGAGGAGTTCGGCGACTGGCTGGACACCGTGCGCGGCGACACCGAGGTGATCGTCTCCGAGCACCGCCCCGTGCCGCTGTTCCAGCACGTCCTCGCCGGCCGGCGAATGTACGACCTGTTCGAGGAGGGCGAGGGGCACCGCAGGGCCGTCAACCCCGACTTGGCCCGCCTGGCTCGGATGGAGGCCTCCAAGCCCTCGTACCAGGACCGCAGGCGCGGCCGGAACGTGCGCGAGGCCGACCGTGAGCGCGAGCGCCGGCAGCGCTCGCGGGTGTGGACGCCCGGGCGGCCGGAGGTCATCGAGCGGCTCGACGCCGAGGGGCTGCTGCCCGCCATCACGTTCATCTTCAGCCGGGCCGCCTGCGAGGCAGCCGTCCAGCAGTGCCTGTACGCCGGGCTGCGGCTGAACGACGAGGAGGCGCGCGCCGAGGTCCGCGCCCTGGTCGAGGAGCGGACCGCCGCCATCCCCCAGGAGGACCTGCACGTCCTCGGCTACTACGAGTGGCTGGAGGGCCTGGAGCGGGGCATCGCCGCCCACCACGCGGGCATGCTGCCCTCCTTCAAGGAGGTCGTCGAGGAGCTGTTCGTACGCGGCCTGGTCAAGGCCGTCTTCGCCACCGAGACGCTCGCCCTGGGCATCAACATGCCGGCCCGCTCGGTCGTCCTGGAGAAGCTCGTCAAGTGGAACGGCGAGCAGCACGCCGACATCACCCCCGGCGAGTACACCCAGCTCACCGGGCGCGCGGGTCGCCGCGGCATCGACGTCGAGGGCCACGCCGTCGTGCTGTGGCAGCGCGCCATGAACCCCGACCACCTGGCCGGGCTCGCGGGCACCCGTACCTATCCGCTGCGCTCCAGCTTCAAGCCGTCGTACAACATGGCGGTCAACCTCGTCGAGCAGTTCGGGCGGCACCGCTCGCGCGAGCTGCTGGAGACGTCGTTCGCGCAGTTCCAGGCCGACCGCTCGGTGGTCGGGATCTCCCGGCAGGTGCAGCGCAACGAGGAGGGTCTCGAGGGCTACAGGTCCTCCATGACCTGCCACCTCGGCGACTTCGACGAGTACGCCAGGCTGCGCCGCGACCTCAAGGACCGCGAGACGGAGCTGGCGAAGCAGGGCGCGGCCCAGCGGCGCGCCGAGGCCGCCGTGGCCCTGGAGAAGCTCAAGCCCGGGGACGTCATCCACGTGCCCACCGGCAAGTACGCGGGGCTGGCGCTGGTACTCGACCCGGGGCTTCCCGCCGGGCGAGCCAACGGCCACCGCGGCTTCGACCACCACGACGGGCCGCGCCCGCTGGTCCTGACCGCCGAGCGGCAGGTCAAGCGGCTGGCGTCGATGGACTTCCCGGTGCCGGTCGAGGCGCTGGACCGGATGCGGATCCCGAAGACGTTCAATCCGCGCTCGCCCCAGTCCCGCCGTGACCTGGCCTCGGCGCTGCGCACCAAGGCCGGGCACATTCCGCCGGAGCGGGCCCGCAAGCAGCGCTCCCAGGCGGCCGACGACCGGGAGATCGCCCGGCTGCGCACCGCGATCCGGGCGCACGCCTGTCACGGCTGCTCCGACCGGGAGGACCACGCCCGCTGGGCCGAGCGCTACCACCGGCTGCTGCGCGACACCTCGCAGCTGGAGCGCCGCATCGAGGGACGCACCAACACCATCGCCCGTACCTTCGACCGGATCGTGGCGCTGCTGACCGAGCTCGACTATCTGCGGGGCAACGAGGTCACCGAGCACGGCAAGCGGCTCGCCCGGCTGTACGGCGAGCTCGACCTGCTCGCCAGCGAATGCCTGCGCGCCGGCGTCTGGGAGGGGCTCGCCCCCGCCGAACTCGCCGCCTGCGTCTCCGCGTTGGTCTACGAGGCGCGGGTCGGCGACGACGCGATGGCGCCGAAGCTGCCTTCCGGCAGGGCGAAGGCCGCGCTCGGGGAGATGGTGCGGATCTGGGGCCGGCTGGACGCGCTGGAGGAGGACTTCCGGATCAGCCAGACCGAGGGCGTGGGACAGCGCGAGCCCGACCTCGGGTTCGCCTGGTCCGCCTACATGTGGGCCTCCGGAAAGGGGCTCGACGAGGTGCTGCGCGAGGCGGAGATGCCGGCCGGCGACTTCGTGCGGTGGTGCAAGCAGGTCATCGACGTGCTGGGGCAGATCTCGGCGGCTTCTCCTGCGGAGGGCTCTACTGTGGCGAAGGCTGCGCGTAAGGCTGTCGATCAGCTGTTGCGGGGGGTTGTGGCGTACTCGTCGGTGGGGTGAGTGGGGGTTCGTGGGCGGTTGCGCAGTTCCCCGCGCCCCTGGGGGGCGTGTGCCCTGACCTTGGACATGGGGGCCCGGGGTTTGGGTGCGCAGTTCCCCGCGCCCCTGAGGGGGTGTGCCCTGGCCTTGGGTTCGGGGGGCCGGGGATTTGGTGCGCAGTTCCCCGCGCCCCTGAGGGGGGTGTGCCCTGGCCTTGGGCTCGGGGGCCCGGGGAGTCGGTGCGCGGTTTCCCGTGTCCCTAGGGCTGGTGTTGGTTTCGGTAGGTGCGCCAGCTGGTGTGGGGGGTGATGTCCTCGGCGTTCTTCAGGGCGCTCGGCTCGCACAGGAAGCCGGGGACCGCGGTGCCGTCCGACAGTTGCACGCTGCCCAGCGTCATCGGGCGGGGGAGTGCGGACAGCAGGCGGCCCAGGCCCTGTGCGGGCAGGCGCCACACCTCGACCTCGATCGCCGCGCCCCCCTCGCCGACGTGCTCGAGGCCCGGCTTCGGGGGTGAGGTGCGCAGGGCGTGCAGCCGGTAGACGGGGGCGGTCGTGGTCGTGACGTCGAGCCGGGCGCCCACCGCCAGCAGCTGCGGGTTCAGCGGCTGGCCCGTGAGATGCGCGCCCACGACGGCCAGTCGGGTCTCCGGCTGGAGGAGGGCGGCGATCCGCGCCAGCCGCTCGTCCGTGTGCGCCGGTCCGACGAGCATCACGCCGAAGGGGAGGCCCTTCACCTCGCCGGCCGGCGTCGCCACCGCCGCCAGGTCGAAGAGGTTGGTGGAGTTGGTGAAGCGGCCCAGCCGGGCGTTGGCGCCCAGCGGGTCGGCGGCTACCTCCGCGAGCGTGGGGTGTCCGGGGGCGGTCGGCAGCAGCAGGGCGTCCGCGTCGGCCAGTTCGGTCAGTGCGCGAGTGCGCAGGGCGGCCAGCCGGTCCTGGTCGGCGAAGAGCCGGTGGGCGGGGATGTCGCGGGCGCCGACGATGATGGCGGCGACCGTCGGGTCGAGGCCCGCCCCGCCCTCGGCGACCGCCTTGTCGACGAAAGCGCCCACGGCGGTGTAGCGCTCGGCCACGAAGGCGCCCTCGTACAGCATGGCCGCGGCCTCCGTGAAGGGGGTCAGGTCCAGGGGGCGGAGTTCGGCGCCGGCCGCCGCCAGCTGCCGGGCCGCCGCCTCGTACGCCTCGCCCCAGCCCTCGTCCAGCTCGCCGAGCTGCGCGCGCGGCGGGACGGCGATCCGCCAGGGGCCGGGAGCGCGCGCGGGGAGGGCGGGCGAGGGGCCGGCGGCCATGTGCGCCAAGGCCTGCTCGGCCTCCGCGAGGGTGCGGGCGAACACCGTCACGCAGTCCAGGGACGCGCACGCCGGGACGACGCCGGCCGTCGGCACCAGGCCCCGGGTGGGCTTCAGTCCGACGATGCCGTTGAAGGCGGCCGGCACCCGGCCCGAGCCGGCGGTGTCCGTGCCGAGCGCGAGGTCGACGATGCCGAGGGCGACCGCGACGGCCGAGCCGGAGCTGGAGCCGCCGCTGACACGGGCCGGATCCCACGCGCCTCGGACCGCGCCGTACGGGGAGCGGGTCCCCACCAGGCCGGTCGCGAACTGGTCCAGGTTCGTCGTGCCGAGCAGCAGCGCGCCGGCCGCGCGCAGACCGGCCACCGCCGGGGCGTCCTCGGCGGGCTCGTAGGCGTACGCCGGGCAGCCCGCGGTGGTGGGCAGTCCGGCCGCGTCGATGTTGTTCTTGACGGCGAAGAGCCGTCCGGCGAGGGGGAGTCGTTCGCCGGCGGCGACGCGTTCGTCGATCGCGCGGGCCTCCGCCTCGGCCTCCTCCCGTGGGCGCAGGCCGATCCAGATCTCGGGGCGGTCCACGGCCTCGACGCGGTCGTAGGCGGCGCGGATCCGACGGAGCGTCGTCGACATGGGGGTTCCTCTCAGTTCGCGGCCGGGGCCAGGACGACCAGCGCCGTCCCCGCCTCCACCTGGTCGCCGGGCCGGGCCAGCACCTGCGCCACCACGGCGTCTACGGGCGCCTGCACCCTGGACTCCATCTTCATCGCCTCCAGGGCGAGCAGCGGCTGACCGGCGCTCACCTCGTCGCCGGGCGAGACGTTCACCTGCCACACGGACGCCGCGAACTCCGCCTCGACCAGCCGGCCGCCCGCGGGGACGGTCACCTCGGCCGGGGGTGCGGGCGCGGCCGTCGCCGCCTGGGCCCGCGCGAACTCGCCCGCCGCCTCCCACGCGTCGCGCTCCGCGGCGAACGCCGCCTGCTGTCCCGTCCTGAACGCGGCGATGGATTCGGCGTGTTCGGCGAGGAACGACCGGTACGCGGCGAGCGAGAACGTGCCCTCCTCGATGCGCGGGACGAACCGGCCCGAGGTGATGTCGGCGCGCAGTTCCAGCAGTTCGCCCGCGTCGACCGGGTACCAGCGGATCCGGTCGAAGAAGCGCAGCAGCCAGGGCGAGCCGGGTGCGAACGCGCCGCGCTGCTGCCACGGCGACCACACCTGCGTGGTCCGGCCCACGAACTGGTAGCCGCCGGGGCCCTCCATGCCGTAGACGCACAGGTACGCGCCGCCGATGCCCACCGAGTTCTCGGCAGTCCACGTACGCGCCGGGTTGTACTTCGTCGTCACCAGCCGGTGCCGGGGGTCGAGCGGGGTGGCGACGGGCGCGCCCAGGTAGACGTCGCCGAGGCCCAGGACCAGGTACTCCGCGGCGAAGACCGTGTCGTAGACGTCCGCCGGCGTGCCGAGGCCGTTGACGCGGCGGATGAACTCGATGTTCCACGGGCACCAGGGGGCGTCGTCGCGGACGCCGGCCATGTAGCGCGCGATGGCCTCCCGGGTCGCCGGGTCGTCCCAGGAGAGCGGCAGGTGCACGGTCCGGGAGGGCACGACCAGCTCGTCCGTGGGCGGCAGCGCGGCCACCGTCCGCCGTACGGCCGCGAGGAGTTCGCGCAGCGGGAGGCGGCCCGGGTCGGTCCGGATCTGCAGGGAGCGGATGCCGGGCGTGAGGTCGGTGACGCCGTCCTGGCCGGCCTCGGCCACCGCCTCCATCAGGGCGTGCACCCGCATCCGCAGGGCCAGGTCGAGCTGCATCGGCCCGAACTCGACCAGCAGGTTGTCGTCGCCGCTGCGCCGGTACGTCACGTCGCCGTCCCGGGCCAGCACGCCGCCGTCGACGATCACGGCGCGCGGGGCGCCGTCCACGTCCACTGGCCGGAAGCGGACCGTGTCGCCGGGGCGCAGCTGGCCCAGCTTCCAGCGCTCGGAGCTGAGGACCGTCGCCGGGCACACGAACCCGCCGAGCGAGGGCCCGTCCGGTCCGAGCAGCACCGGCATGTCGCCCGTGTAGTCGACGGCGCCGACGGAGTACGGCGTGTCGTGGATGTTGGACGGGTGCAGGCCCGCCTCGCCGCCGTCGGTGCGCGCCCAGCGCGGCTTCGGCCCGATGAGACGCACGCCGGTGCGGGCCGAGTTGAAGTGGACGCTCCAGTCGGCGGCGTAGAAGTCGCGGATGTCGTCCTCGGTGAAGAACTCCGGTGCGGCGTGGGGTCCTTCGACGGCGCCGACGTCCCAGACGGAGCCGAAGGACGGGGGGTCCGTGACCGGGGCGCCCTCGGCGGTGGCGCCGCCGTGCAGGACGTCCCCCGTCCGCAGCGCCCGTCCGCCGTGACCGCCGAACCGGCCGAGGGTGAAGGTGCTCGCGCTGCCCAGGAAGGCGGGGACGTCCAGGCCGCCCGCGAACAGGACGTAGGTGCGCAGCCCGTGTGCGCTCGGCGCGCCGACCTCCAGCAGGGAGCCGGCGGGCACGGTCACCGGTTCCCACTGGGCGACCGCGGCGCCGTCCACGGTGACGGGTGCGGGCGCGCCCGTCACGCAGACGGTCGTGGCGTGGCTGAACCGCAGTGCCGGACCGCGCAGGGTGCACTCCAGGCCCGGGGCGCCCTCGGGATTGCCCAGGGCCCGGTTGCCGAGGCGGAAGGAACGGTCGTCCATGGGGCCGGACGGGGGGACGCCGACCTGCCAGTGTCCGGTGCGGCCCGGCCAGTCCTGGACGGTGGTGAGGGTGCCGCCGGCGACCACCTCGACGCGCGGGGTGGGGTCGTGCACCTCGGAGAGCGTCGCCGTCGAGTGGGCGGCCGTGACCACGCGGTCGTCGGTCAGCGCCGCCCGCACCAGCCCCAGATTGGTCTCGACGCCGTCGACGCGGGTGCGGGCCAGGGCGGCGTCGAGGCGCTGCAGGGCCTCCGTGCGGTCGCGGCCGTGTGCGATCACCTTCGCGAGCATCGGGTCGTACGACGTCGTCACCTCGGTGCCGGTCTCCACCCAGCCGTCGACGCGCACCCCCTCGGGGAACTCCACCCGGGTCAGCAGACCGGCGCTCGGCCGGTGTCCGCGGCTCGGGTCCTCGGCGTAGAGGCGGGCCTCGACGGCGTGGCCGCGCGGCGGTCCGGGGTCGCGGACGACGTCCTCCTCGCCGCGCGCCAGGCGCAGCATCCAGCCGACGAGGTCGACGCCGTAGATCTCCTCGGTGACCGGATGCTCCACCTGCAGACGGGTGTTGACCTCGAGGAAGTACGCCTCCTCGCGAGCCGCGTCGTAGACGTACTCGACGGTGCCGGCGGAGCGGTAGCGCACCGAGGCGCACAGGTCCCGGGCGCCGGCGGCGAGCCGGGCGCGCACATGGTCGGGGATGCCGGGCGCCGGGGCCTCCTCCAGGACCTTCTGGTTGCGGCGCTGCAGCGAGCAGTCGCGGTCGCCGAGGACGACGACGCCGCCCTCGCCGTCGCCGAACACCTGGACCTCGACGTGACGGGCGTTGCCGACGAGCCGTTCCAGGAAGACTCCGGCGGTGGAGAAGGAGGCCGCGGCGACGCGCTGGACGCGTTCCCAGGCGTCGGCCAGCTCGTCGGGTCCGGAGCAGGCCGACATGCCGATCCCGCCGCCGCCCCCGGTCGCCTTCAGCATCACCGGATAGCCGATGACCTGGGCCTTCTCCTGCGCTTCGGTCAGCGAGGCGAGCAGTCCGGTCCCCGGCGCCAGGGGCACCCCGGCCGCCTGCGCCGCCGCCCGGGCGGTGTGCTTGGCGCCGAACAGTTCCAGCTGCTCGGGCGTCGGGCCGACGAAGACGACGCCGGCGTCGGCGCAGCGGCGGGCGAACGACGCGTCCTCGGAGAGGAAGCCGTACCCCGGGTGGATCGCCCCGGCCCCGGTGTCCTTGGCGGCCCGCAGGACGAGGTCGCCGTCGAGGTAGGACTCCTTGGCGGGAGCCGGTCCGAGCCGCACCGCCTCGTCGGCGAGCCGGACGTGCGGCGCCGAGCGGTCGGGGTCGGAGTACACCGCGACCGTGCGCAGGCCGAGCTCGCGGGCGGTGCGGATGACGCGGACGGCGATCTCACCGCGGTTGGCGACCAGCAGCGTGTCGAAGGTCATGCGCCGGCCGCCTCGGTGATCGTCATCTCCACCGCCGTCGGCTCGAAGCCGTTGCACGGGTTGTTGATCTGCGGGCAGTTGGAGACCAGCACCAGCACGTCCCGTTCGGCGCGCAGCGACAGGGAGAGACCGGGCGCGGAGAGGCCGTCGACGATGCCGAGGGCGCCGTCCTTCTCGACGGGCACGTTCATGTACCAGTTGACGTTGGAGACCAGGTCCCGTTTGCCGAGGCCGTGCCGGGCGCCCTCGGCGAGGAAGTTGTCCACGCAGGAGTGCTGGGCGAACGTGTGGTGGCCGTAGCGCAGGGTGTTGGACTCCTTGGAGCAGGCGCCGCCGACGGTGTCGTGGCGGCCCACGTCGTCGGCGGTCACCGTCATCAGAGCGGTGTGCTCGTTGGACATCAGCACGCTGCCCGTGGTGAGGAAGATGCCGCCCTGGGCGTGGACGGTGTCGGGGGCGCTGTAGCGCACGGACGTGTCGTGGGCGTCGTACACGAGGAAGTCGACGGCCTGGTTGCCGTGCAGGTCGGTGATGTCGAGGGTGGCGCCGGCGCGGACGACGGACGACCAGGCGGCGCGGGCGGGAACGACGGTCTTCATGCGAGCCCCCGGGCGGTGAGGTGTTCGGCGGTGTTGAGGAAGGCGCGGCGGCCCTCGGGGGTGGCGTCCCACAGCGGGTCGCCCGGCCGGGTCGGGCCGGCCCGCCAGGCGAGGACTTCCAGCGCGGTGCTGACGTACTGCGGGCGCGGGTCGGACGGGTGCGGCACGTTGGCGATCAGGACCGTCACGTCCTGTTCGGCGCGCAGGGTGACGCTGCCGCCCGGGCCGGCCGACCCGACGAAGTCGAGGGCGCCGTCCTCGCCGACCCGCACGCCCTGGAAGAAGGAGAGGGAGGGCGGCAGGTCGCGCGGCTCGAGGCCGTTCTTGGCGGCGGCCAGCTTGAACAGCTCCCGGCCGGCCGGAGAGGGGGACTGCGGGGCGCCGTCGCCGTAGCGCTCGGTGTTGCGCACGAGCGTGGAGGTGCCGCACAGGGCGTCGTGCCGGCCGGCGGTGTCGACGACGACCGAGGCGAGGACGCGCCCCTGGTCGGAGAGGAGCAGGACGCCCTCGCCGAGGTAGGCGTTCCACTGCACCTTGACCGTGTCGGCGACGTTGAGCCGCTCCCAGGGGCGGTCGGCGGCGAACAGGAGCAGATGGGCGCAGGCGTCGCCGTGCAGGTCGGTCAGTCGCAGTTCGGTTCCCCGGGCCAGCACGCGGTGGGTGTAGTTGCCGCCCGCGACCGTCTCGGCCCAGACCAGCAGCCCCGCCTCACAGGGCGGGGCCGGCCAGTCCCGGGCCGGGACGACCGGCATGCACTCGGCGTGTGCGCCCTCCTGGGCCCGGGCGTGGGCGCGTGCTCCGTATGTGGTCGCTGTCGCCGCCATGGCGGACCTCCGCAGCTCGGTTCCGTCACTGTCGCGCTGATTTCTGTCGCCCGACAGAAATTAGGTCCGGGGCGGGTCGCCGCCGTTGCCCACCGGTTGCGGGCCGGTTACCGACTCCTCACCGGGCGCCCGGTCGAAGATCGCGGGACCGGGGCGTGTGCGAGGATCGAAGGCATGGGGACGGACAGCGGGCGTCGAGTGGGCCGGCCGCGTGCCGCGCAGCGTCCGGACAGCGGGCTCGCGCCGCGCGCCGAACTGCTCGTGGCCGCCGCGGAGTTGTTCACCACGCGCGGTTACGCCGCCACCACGACCCGGGCCGTCGCCGAGCGCGCGGGCATGCGCCAGGCCTCCATGTACCACTACGTCTCCGGCAAGGAGGAGCTGCTCGCGGACCTGCTGGAGTCGACGGTCACGCCGTCGCTGACCTGCGCCCGCGAGCTGCTCGCCGACGCCGCGCGCCCGGCCGAGGAGCGGCTGTGGGAGCTGTGCCGCACCGACGTGGAGCTGCTGTGCGGCGGTCCCCACAACCTCGGCGGTCTCTATCTGCTTCCCGAGGTGCGCGACGAGCGGTTCGCCGGCTTCCACGCCGTGCGCGCCGAGCTCAAGGACGCCTACCGTCGGCTGATCGCCGCGACGAAGGCGGGCGACGCACTCGACGCGGACGAGCTCGACGTGCGCACCGACCTGGTCTTCGGGCTCATCGAGGGCGTCATCCTCGTGCGCCGGTCGGGTCCGCAGGGTTCGGCCTCACGTTTCGCCCGCGCCACCGCGGACGCCGCCCTGCGCATCGTGCGCGACTGACGAAAGCCATGTGCGGGGTCGCGCGCGACTGACGAGAGCCGTGTGCGACTGACGCGAGGGCGACCGCGCCTCGCCCCGTACCGCTCGAAGGGCGGTGCCGCCATCCGTCCCGGTGAACTGTTTCGCACGCGCGTACGTCGCTACTCCTCGTGTTCGCACGATTGCGAGACGTGTAAATGGGCTGAGGTTACTCCACGTACGGGAGCGGTTTCAGGCGGTTGCCGAATATGACACGGCGATGATCCGGTCGGACTAAGCTCGCCCGCGGTGCACCGAGTTGAGACGAATTCGTGCGCTTGTTCCCCGATATCCCGAAGATGACGACAGATCCCTACAGAGGGTGCCCACATGGTGAGTGTTCAGTCCCCACCCGGTCGCCGAGAACTGCCCCTTGCGCGTGTGCTGTTGCTGCCCGCGATACTGATGGCCGCGGCGACCGGCGCCGCCGTCGCCCTGGTGGCGGCGCAGGCCCGGGTCGCCGTCGGCGTCTGCGGAGGCCTCGCCACCCTTCTGGTGATCGTGGCGGGAGCCGAGTCGGTCCGCCGCGGCCGGCGACTGCGGGAACTGCGCGCGGAGCGGGACCAGCGCCTGGCGTACCTGGAACGACGGGTCGCCGACCACGCCGAGGAGAACCGCCGCCTCGCCCAGGAACACGTGCCGAGCGCCGTTCAGTGGCTGCGCGCCGGAAATTCCCCCAGGGAGGTGATGCGCGACCTCAGCGAGAGTGATCCTTCGTTCCGCGAACTCGACGACGCACAGCGTGCCGTGGTCCGCAGGATCCTCGACATCGTCGACCACGAGGAGTCCCTGCGCGACTCCGCCCAGCGCTCCTTCGTCAGCGTCGCCCGCCGGGTGCAGGCCATCGTCCACCAGCAGGCCGCGGAACTGCGGGAGATGGAGGAGGACCACGGCCGCAACCCCGAGGTCTTCGACGACCTGCTGCGCATCGACCACGGCACCGCGCTGATCGGTCGCCTCGCCGACTCCATCGGCGTGCTCGGCGGCGGCCGACCGGGCCGCAACTGGCCCCAGCCGGTCCCGCTGTACAGCGTGCTGCGCGGTGCCATGTCCCGCATCCTCGAGTACCGGCGCATCCAGCTGGACTCCATCGCCAAGGTCAACATCCGCGGGCTCTCCGTCGAGCCGCTCATCCACGCGCTCGCCGAGCTACTCGACAACGCCACCCGCTACTCGCCCCCGCAGAGCAAGGTCCACGTCAACGCGGTCGAGGTGCAGACCGGCATCGCCGTCGAGATCGAGGACGCCGGCGTCAGCCTCAGCGAAGAGGCCCGCGCCAAGGCCGAACGCATGCTGGAGCAGGCCAAGGCGGGCGTCGACATCCAGGACGTCGGCGGCACCCCGCGCCTGGGCCTCGCGGTCGTCGGCCGTCTGTGCACGTCGTTCAACCTCCAGGTCTCGCTGCGCACTTCGGCCTACGGCGGCGTCCGGGCCGTCCTCATCGTGCCGAGCGAGATGCAGACCTCCGATCCGGCTCCCGGCTTCGCGCACGGCATCGGCGCCACCGCCGTACCGCAGATCGACCTGAGCGCCATCGGGGAGGGCCCCAAGCGCCCGCCCAAGAAGCGCCGCCCCACCAACGCGCGCATCCCGGCCGGAGTGTCCCTGACCGACGACGTGCCCGAGGTCACCGAGTGGACCGAGCAGGGCCTGCCCCAGCGACGCAGCAAGACGACGATCTCGATCACCCAGCGCTACCGGGAGGCGTACGCCGCCCAGGAGGCCGCCCGCGAGGGCAAGCCCGACCCGTTCGCACGGCCCGAGCCGGAGCCGCAGCCCGCGCAGGAGAAGCGCGAGCCCGGACTGGCCTTCGAGGCCTTCTGGGAGGGCCTGAAGAAAGTCGCTCCGCCCGGCGTGCACCCCACGGACTTCACCCGCAATCCCACCGCCTACCTGCACCTGCTCGAAGACAAGGCCAAGACCGAGGCCGACGATGAAGGGGACCCCACGTGATCCAGCAGCGCCAAAACTTCGACTGGCTGCTCAAGGAGCTCTACGACGGCGTTCCGGGCATCGAGATGATCGTGGTGCTGTCGGCCGACGGACTGCGCATCGCCCGTTACGCCGGCGACCCCGACGCCGCCGACCGGGTCGCCGCGGCCTGCGCCGGCCTGCAGAGCCTCGCCACCGCCGTCGGACAGGAGATCCACTCCAGCAACGGCGAGATGGACATGGTCGTCATCGACCTGAGCGGCGGCTACTTCTACATGATGTCGGCCGGCGCCAACGCCTACCTCGCGGTCCTCGCCGACGTGCGCTGCGAGGCGGGCCGGATGAGCGGCATGATGCGCGACCTGGTCGTCCGCATCGGCGCCCACCTGACCAGTCCTCCCCGGCGCAACGGGCAGAACGTATGACCCCTCCGCAACGCCGGCGGCGACAACCCCTGCCCGTCCCCCCTCCGCAGCCCCCGCCGTCCCCGCAAGCCGCGGAGCCCCCGCAGGAGGGGGAGGGCAAGAACCCCGAACGGCTGTACATCATCACGGGAGCCGACGGGGAACGGGCGCCCCTCGACCTCGTCACCCTGATCGTGGCGTGCGCCGAGACGCCTTCGTCGGCCCCGCCGGAACAGACCGCGGTGCTGCGGATGTGCCGCGCCCCGCTCTCGGTGGCCGAGGTCTCGGCCTATCTGGGCCTGCCGTTCAGCGTGGTGACGGTGCTGCTCACCGAGATGCTGGCGGCCGAGCTGGTCCAGGCACGCGCCCCCATCGTCCGGCAGCAGCTCCCCGACCGTTCCCTTCTCGAAGCGGTGATGCATGGACTTCAACGGCTCTGACACGCTTCCCGGCCCACGGGCCGAGGACCACCTGCCGCACACCACCACCGCCGCGGCGAAGATCGTCATCGTGGGCGGCTTCGGCGTCGGCAAGACCACCATGGTCGGTTCCGTCAGCGAGATCAGGCCGCTGACCACCGAGGAGACGATGACCCAGGCGGGCATCGGCATCGACGACGACTACGGCTCCGAGACCAAGACCGCCACCACCGTGGCCATGGACTTCGGCCGCATCCGCATCACCGACCAGGTCGTGCTCTACCTCTTCGGCACCCCCGGCCAGGAGCGTTTCTGGTTTTTGTGGAACGGCCTCTTCGAGGGGGCGCTGGGCGCGGTCGTCCTGGTCGACACCCGCCGCCTCGAGGTCAGCTTCGAGGTGATGGGCCGGCTGGAGGAGGGCGGCGTCCCCTTCGTCGTCGCCGTCAACACCTTCCCCGACGGCCCCCGTTACCCCCTCGACGACCTGAGGGCCGCGCTCGACCTGCCCCCGGAGATCCCGATCGTGGAGTGCGACGTCCGGCGCCGCGCCTCCAGCCGCGACGTCCTGATGACCCTCATGCGCTTCCTGCACTCCCTGGCGCTCAGCCGCAGCCTCACCTGACCCGCACGGCACCCTCATCCACCGACACCGGATTCAGCACAGTTTCGGAGCGACCCCCTGTGACTCCCGAACACCCCACCCCCACCGGCGCCCCCACCGGCGCCCCCACCGGCCCGTCCGACCTCGCCCTCGACCCGCCGACCGGCTGCCCCGCGCACCTGCGCGGCCCCGGCGGACTGGCCCGCCTCTACGGCCACGGAGCGGAGGACCTGAACGAACTGTACGAGCGACTGCGCGAGGAACACGGCCCCGTGGCGCCCGTCCTCATCCACGACGACCTGCCGATGTGGATGGTCCTCGGCCACGCCGAGAACCTGCGCATGACGCGCACGCCCTCGCAGTTCACCAAGGACAGCCGCATCTGGTCGCAGCTGGGGGACGGCAAGGTCCGGCCCGACCACCCGCTGATGCCGCACATCGCCTGGCAGCCCATCTGCGCCCACGCCGAGGGCGACGAGCACAAGCGGCTGCGCGGCGCGGTCACCGCGGCCCTGGCCACCATCGACGACCGCAGCGTGCGCCGCCACATCAACCGCTCCAGCCAGCGCCTGGTCAACCGCTTCTGCGAGAAGGGCGGTGCGGACCTGGTCGGCGACTTCGCCGAACACCTCCCGATGGCCGTGATGTGCCACGTCCTCGGCATGCCCGACGAGTACAACGACACGATGGTGCACGCCGCCCGGGACGCCCTCAAGGGCACGGAGACCGCGGTCGCGAGCCACGAGTACGTCGTGGGGGCGCTCGCCCGGCTCACCGCCCGTCGCCGCGCCGAGCCCGAGGACGACTTCACCAGTCACCTCATCGGCCACCCCGCCGGACTCACCGACGACGAGATCAGGGAGCATCTGCGCCTGGTCCTCTTCGCCGCCTACGAGGCCACCGTCAACCTGCTCTCCAACGTGCTGCGCATGGTCCTCACCGACCCGCGTTTCCTCGCCCAGCTCAACGGCGGCCAGATGACGGTGGCCGAGGCGGTCGAGCAGTCACTGTGGGACGAGCCCCCGTTCAGCACGATCTTCGGCTACTTCGCCAAACAGGACACCGAGCTGGGCGGTCAGCGCATCCGCCGGGGCGACGGCCTCTTCTTCGCGCCGGCGCCCGGCAACGTGGACCCCCGGGTACGCCCCGACCTGTCCGCCCACATGCAGGGCAACCGCTCCCATCTCGCCTTCGGCAGCGGCCCGCACGAGTGCCCCGGCCAGGACATCGGCCGCGCCATCGCCGACGTCGGCGTCGACGCGCTGCTGATGCGGCTGCCGGACATCCAACTCGACTGCGACGAGGACGAGTTGCGCTGGACGACGTCCATCGCCTCGCGACACCTGGTGGAGCTGCCGGTCCGGTTCGAGCCGAAGCCCCAGCAGGACGTCAAGCACAAGCCGAGCCACGCCCCCGTCCCGCCGCAGCGCACCATGCGTCCGGTGAGCACCCCGCCGCAGACCACGCCCGCACCGGACCCGGTCACCGCGCCCCCCGCCCCGCCCCGCCCCGCACCGCCTGCGCCGACGGTCGCGGCCGCCGCGCAGCCGGCCTCGCCGTCCTCTCCGGCCCGCAGGCCCAACGCCTGGCGCCGCTTCCTGGCCTGGTGGCGCGGCTACTGAGCCGGAGCCGGTCTTCCGGCGCCGCTCACTGAGCGGCTCCCGGCTGTGCGGCGGCGGCCCAGCGGTCGTACGACGCCCAGGCCTGCAGCACACGCCCGCTGCGCAGCCGGTGCTCCGTTCCCGTGACCGGATCGGTGAACTCCAGTCCCCGCGCGAGCAGTTGCAGCGGACGCCGGAAGTCGCCGGCCGGCACAGGGGCGGCCACCTCGGGGTACAGCGGGTCCCCGAGGATCGGCACGCCGAGGGAGTTCAGATGGACGCGCAGCTGGTGCGTCTGCCCGGTCGCGGGCAGCAGCCGGTAGCGGCCGAGCCCCCGTGCGGCGCTGTGCTCGAGCAGTTCGACGCGGGTCTCCGCGTTCGGCTCTCCCGCCACCTCGTAGGCGGCCAGGACCCCGCGCTCCTTGACGATCCGGCTGCGCACCGTCCGCGGCAGGACCAGGCCGGGGTCGTACGGCGCGACGGCCTCGTACACCTTGCGCACCCGACGCTCACGGAACATCCCCTGGTAGGCGCCGCGCTCCTGCGGCCGCACCGTGAACAGCACCAGCCCGGCCGTGAGCCGGTCCAGGCGGTGCGCGGCGCCGAGCGCGGGGAGGCCCAGTTCCCGCCGCAGCCGGGCCAGCGCCGTTTCCGTGACATGGCTGCCGCGCGGGGTGGTGGCCAGGAAGTGCGGCTTGTCGACGACGACGATGTGCTCGTCGCGGTACACGATCTCCAGCGGGAAGGGCACGGGCGTCTCGGGCGGCAGTTCGCGGTGGAACCACACGAACATGCCCGGCGCGTACGGTGCGTCGGGCGCGATCGGCGTCCCGTCGGCGCCGACGACCAGGCCGGCCGCGAGCATCCCGTCCACGATCGGCGCGCGGGCCTCGCCGAGCCGTTCCACCAGGTGCTCCCGGACGGTGGCCCAGTCGCCCTCGCCGGGCAGCCGCACCCGCACCGGGTCGATGCCGTCGCGCTGCGGCAGGGGGGACGGCGGGGGAGGGGTGCGGCGTCTCATCGGGGTCCAGCCTACGGCGAGGGGGGCGCGGTGAGAGGCCCCGCGAGAGCCCGGGGCCCCTGCGGTGACGGGGAAATCCGGTTGACGGCCCGCGGCTTCTTGGCAGGATGCGGATCATGCCCTACACCGCCGACCCCGTCCTGCCCGCCGGCGCCCTTTCGAGCGCCCCGCAGCCCGAGCTCCGCACCGGCGACGGCCTGTTGCTGCGCCCCTGGCGGGCTGGCGACGCGCCGGCCGTCCACGCCGCCTTCCAGGACCCGGCGATGCACCAGTGGCACATCCGGGCCGCCGACTCCGAGGAGGAGGTCGCGGGCTGGATCGAGGAGTGGCGGACGTGCTGGCAGGAGGAGAGCAGCGCCCAGTGGGCCGTCGTCGACGCGCACACCGACGACCTGCTGGGCCGGGTGGCGCTGCGCGGCGTCCAGCTGGCCGAGGGCCTGGCCGAGGTCGCGTACTGGACGACCAGGGCGGCCCGCGGCAGGGGGGTCGCCCCGCGCGCCACGACCGCCCTCACCCGCTGGGCCTTCGACGAGATCGGCTTCCACCGCCTGGAGCTGATGCACGCCATCGCCAACGAGGCCTCCTGCCGGGTCGCCGGCAAGGCGGGCTTCGCCCTGGAGGGCGTCAGACGCAGTGCGGCACTCCATCAGGACGGCTGGCACGACATGCACCTGCACGCGCGCGTACAGGGCGACTGACCTCGGCCGCCCCACACGCACGCGTGCAGGCTCTGTTCCCGCCCTCGGACCGGACGTGCCTCGGACCGGACGCGTCGTCGGACTAGACGTGTCCTCGGACCGCCTCCGCCTCCGTCTCCGGGAGCGCGGTCGCCGGGGCGGTCGTGCGGCGGCGGTACGCGCGGAAGGCGACGCCCGCCGCGACCGTCGCGGTCAGGAACAGCACGGTGAACCACTGGAAGTACCAGTGGCCGCCCGCCGGGTCGTACACGGCGGCCCGCGGCCAGGCCAGGTTGACCGTCATCAGCAGGCCGTAGAGGAGCGCGAGGGCGTTCACCGGGACGCCCCAGCGGCCCAGGGAGAACAGCGGCGCGCCCGTCTCGTCCGTGCCGGCCGAGGAGAACTGGCCGCGCAGCCTGCGGACCAGCAGCGGGCCGGTGACCATCGCGTACGCCAGGTACAGCATCACGATGCAGGTGGTGCCGATGGCCAGGAAGGCGTCCGGGGACGCGAAGTTGAGCAGCAGCAGGGCCGCCGCGAGGACGCCGACGACCAGCGCGGGGGCGCTCGGCATGCCGGTGCGGGGGTTCACGCGTGCGAGGCGGGCGGAGAGGGGCAGTCGGCCGTCGCGGGCCATGGAGAACAGCATGCGGCAGGCCGCGGTCTGGATGGCGAGCGTGGCCACCGCGATCGCCACCACCACGTCGGCGAGCAGCGCCTTGCCGACGCCGTCGCCGAGGCTGCTGGTGAGGACGTAGCTGAGCCCGTCCACGCCGAGGCGGCCGTCGCTGAGGCTGGGCGCGGCCAGCAGTCCGCCGAGCACGATCAGCCCGCCGAGCAGTCCTGCCGCGCCGAGCGCGGTGAGGATGGTGCGGGGCGCGGTGCGCCGGGGGTGGTGGGTCTCCTCGCTCATCTCGCCCGCGCTGTCGAAGCCGATCATCACGTAGGCGGCCGTGAACGACCCCACCGCGAGCGCCCCGAACAGCCCGGACTGGGCCGCGCCCGTGGTGTGGAAGGTGATGCCGGGGCTCCGCTCGGAGTGGGTCAGCAGCAGGACGACGATGAGGACCGCGCCGATGATCTCCGCGGTCACGCCGACCCGGTTGACCAGGGACATCACCCGGTTGTCCAGGACGTTGACGAGGGTGGTCAGCACCAGCAGGACCACACCGAGCAGGGCCGCGTTGGCTGCGCCGTCGGGTGAGGTGGGCGCCGGGTCGTCGCCGATCAGCTGGAATCCCGACCAGATCGCCGGCAGCACCATCTGCAGCGCGAGAGCCGCCGCCGCGACCACCACGATCTGGCCGATCACCATGATCCAGCCCGCGAACCAGCCGAACGACGGCGTCGACAGCCGCGACGACCACTGGTAGATCGCGCCGGAGATCGGGTAGCGCGCCGCCAGTTCCGCGAAGCACGCGGCGACCAGCATTTGTCCGACCAGCACGACCGGCCACGTCCAGAAGAAGACCGGGCCGCCGAAGGCGTACCCGAAGGCGAAGAACTGGAAGACGGTCGTCAGGACGGAGATGAAGGAGAACCCGGCGGCGAACGAGGCGTACCGGCCGAGGCTGCGGTGCAGTTCCTGGCGGTAGCCGAACTCGGCGAGCGAGGCGTCGCCGTCGCCGGGGTGGTGCGGCGGGTCGGGACGTACGTCGGGGGAAGTCGTGGTCGTCGTCACGGCGGAACCTGCCTTGGGCCCAGGGAACGGAATTCCTGTCGGGCGACAGAAATTAGGGACGAGCTGTTTCGTGCGCGTCACGCGGGCGTGTCCGGACCGGGCCCAAGTCCTCACGTCGCTCCGGCGTCATCCGATCGCGTTACATCGCGTCTCTTGTGCTCCCCACCCGACTCGCGATATGTTCGGTTACGGATATTCGTGGCCGGGGAGAGTGAGGTGATCGCCGTGGCGGGCAAGCGCCGCAAGCTCGGCAATCCGTTGGCGCTCGCCGTGCTGACGACGCTGCTGCAGAAGCCCATGCACCCCTACGAGATCGCCCAGACCCTGCGCAGTCAGGGCAAGGACACCAGCACGAAGACCAACTACGGCTCGCTGTACACCGTCGTGCAGAACCTCGAGAAGCACGGTCTCGTCGAGGTGACCGGCGTCGAGCGCCAGGGCAACCGCCCCGAGCGCACGGTCTACGGGCTCACCGGGGCCGGGCGGGAGGAGATGGCCGAGTGGCTGTCCGACCTGCTCGCCATCCCCGCCAAGGAGTACCCGATCTTCGAGACGGCGCTGTCGCTGATGGCCGCGCTTCCGCCGGAGGAGGTGGAGAGGCTGCTGGAGACCCGGCTGAGCTCGCTCGAGGTGCAGCTGGCCAGCGGGCGCGGCGCGCTGGCGAAGGTCTCGGAGACGGTGCCGCGGCTCTTCCTCGTGGAGGTCGAGTACCAACTGCACATGGTCCAGGCGCAGGCGGACTGGGTCGGCGGCTTTCTCGAGGAGCTGAGGAAGGGCTCGCTGCCGGGCGTCGACGCATGGCGGCGATTCCACGAAACGGGGGAGCCGGCCGACTTCACACCATGAGAGAGCAGACCCCGGAAGGCCTGTTGCACCAGGCCCGCCGGGGTCTCGAACCCCGAGCTGAACCCGCCGAGAGGCAGTTCCAGGCGATCGAGGTGCGGCACACCCAGGATAGCCCGGTGCTTCTCCGACGGATCAGCGAGTCATGTCCGCTCACATCCGCTCGACTCAGGAGAGCATCGTCATGAGCGTTACTCGTGCGCCCGCAGTGCAGGCGCGTCGACTCGTCAAGACCTACCCGGGCGGCGTCACCGCGCTGGACGGTCTCGACGTCACCGTGGAGTCCGGCACCGTCTTCGGGCTGCTCGGCCCCAACGGCGCCGGAAAGTCCACCACCGTCAAGATCCTGACCACGCTGGCCCGCCCCGACTCCGGCTCGGCCACCGTGGCCGGTCACGACGTGCTGCGCCACCCGGACCGGGTGCGCCGGGCGATCGGCGTGGTCGCGCAGCACTCCGGCGCCGACCCGGTCGCCACCGGGCGCGACAACCTCCGCCTCCAGGGCAGGCTCTACGGCCTGAAGGGCGCTGCCCTGGACCGCCGGGCCGACGAACTGCTCGAGCGTTTCGCGCTCACCGACGCCGCCCGGCGCCCGGTCAAGGGCTACTCCGGCGGCATGCGGCGCCGGCTCGACGTGGCCCTCGGTCTGGTGCACCGGCCCGAGGTGCTGTTCCTCGACGAGCCCACCACCGGCCTCGACCCCGAGGCCCGCGCCGCCATGTGGGACGAGATCGGCCGGCTGGCCGGTGAGGAGGGGCTGACCATCCTGCTCACCACCCACTACCTGGAGGAGGCCGACCGGCTCGCCGAACACGTCGCGATCGTCGACCGCGGCAGGATCGTCGTCACGGGCGCCCCCGACGCCCTCAAGGGCGAGCTCCGCGGCGACTCCGTGCACGTGCGGTTGCGCGGCGAACTCGGGGACGGAGGCCGCACGCTGCTGCGGGGCGCCCTCGGCGGACTGCCGGGCGTGCACGAGGTGGTGTGCGAGGGGACGACGGTGAGCGTGCGCGCGCAGGACGGCGCGGCGGCGGTGCCCGTGCTGCTGGGGGCGCTGGAGCGGGCCGGGGTCGCCGTCGCCGGCGCGACCGTGGCCCGCCCGTCCCTCGACGACGTCTACCTGCGCTACGCCGGCCGCCGTTACGCCGAGGCGGATGCCGGCGGCGCCGGCGGCGCGTCCGACCCGCTCGTCCTCGCCGGGGGCGCCCGATGAGCACGACGATCATGCAGACCTGGTGGATGACGCAACGTCAGCTGATGGTGTTCGCCCGTCAGCCCGCCTACGCCGTGATCACGCTGATCCAACCGGTGATCTGGCTGTTCCTCTTCGGCGGCCTCTTCAGGGACGTCGTCGAGCTGGGCGGTTTCGGCACCGGCTCCTATCTGGACTACCTGGTGCCGGGCGTCGTCGTGATGAGCGCGCTCGCCTCCAACCTGTGGGCGGGCATGGGCACGTTGGAGGAGATCCAGCGCGGCACGCTCAACCGTTTCCTGACCACCCCGGCCAGCAGAGCCGCGCTGATGAACGGCAACGTCGTCCACAACGGCATAGTCACGGCGCTGCAGTCGGCCGTCATCGTGCTGCTCGGCCTGGCGGGCGGAGCGGAGTACCCGGGCGGGTTCGTGGGCGTCGTCGTCCTGGTCGCCGCCTCGGTGCTGCTGGGCACCGTCTTCGGGGCGCTGTCCAACGCGCTGGGCATGCTGGTGCGGGAGCGGGAGTCGATCATCGGCGTCAACACGTTCCTGCTGCTGCCGCTGACCTTCCTCTCCAGCGCGTTCATGGCGCCGGAGGGGATGCCCGGCTGGATCCGGCAGGCGGCCCGCTTCAATCCGCTGGACTGGGCGATGGTCGCGGGCCGTTCGGCCCTGTCCGCCGATCCCGACTGGGGTGCGGTGCTCGTCCGCGGCGGAGGGCTGCTCGCGCTCGCGGTGGCGGCCGTCTGGCTGTCGATCCGGACGTTCAGGTCGTACCAGCGGTCGGTCTAGGGCGGCGAGCGGACGTCGGGCGGCGAGCGGACGTCGGGCGGCGGCACGAGCCGGCTCGCGACGGCCACGAGGCGCCGGGGGAGTCAGGCGGTCCGCTCAACGGAGCGGCCCGCTCGACCGGGCGCCCGCTCCACGGGGTGCCCGCTCCACGGGGTGGGCCGCTGCACGCGGTGGCGTCCGTGCTCTACGGGACGGGCCGTGGCCGCCGCCCGGTGCGCCGGGGCCACTCGTGCCGGTCACGCGGCCGGGCTCGCACCCTCCTGCTCCGCCTCCACGCGCGCGTTCCACTCCCGCTTCGCGGCCTGCCAGCCGTCCTCGTCGTGGCCGAGCCGCCAGTAGCCGGAGATCGACAGGTCGTCACGGGGGATCTGCAGCTCGACGCGCAGCAGGCGGCGCAGCTCCTTCACGCCGGCCGCCTCGCCGTGCACGAACGCGTGCGGGCGGCCCGCGGGGAACTCGAGCGCCCGCACGGCCGCGACGAGTTTCTCGCCGACCGGCCGCCCGTCGCGGTGCAGCCAGACGACCTCGACGTCGGAGTCGATCTTCTGCTCCTCCTCGGGGCCGCTCACCTCGATGAAGGCGTGGGCGACGGCGCCGGCGGGCAACGCCTCCAGGGCGGCCGCGATGGCGGGCAGGGCGCTCTCGTCGCCGGCCAGCAGATGCCAGTCCGCGGAGGGGTCGGGGGCGTACGCGCCGCCGGGGCCCAGGAAGCGGACGGTCTCGCCCGGCTGTACGCGCGCGGCCCACGGCCCGGCCAGGCCCTCGTCGCCGTGGACGACGAAGTCGAGGGTCAGCTCCCGGTGTTCGGCGTCCCAGTGACGCACCGTGTACGTCCGGGTCACGGGCCACTGGTCGCGGGGGAACTCGGCCCGCACGCGCTCCAGATCGAAGGGCTCCGGGTAGTCGACGCCCTCGGGGCCGAAGAGGAGCTTGACGTAGTGGTCGGTGCAGGAGCCGGCGTCGAACTCGGCGAGCCCCTCGCCGCCGAGCACGACGCGCTGCATGTGCGGGGTGAGCCGTTCGGTGCGAACGACCTGCGCGGAGTGGGCCTTCCGCGGCTTCCGTGCCGGACGTTCTGCCATGACGGCCTCCCAGTCATCCTTGCTTAGGTAAACCTAAGTTAGCATCTCTCCCTTGCGTACGCCCTCAGGTCCGGAGTCCGATCTCGACTCGTTCCCTGCGGCCTGATCCAAACGACAGGCCCTAAGCGCGCCGTGCCCCCAGCGTCGTCAGCAGCCGCTGCAGCGACCCGCCGAGACCCCAGCGCTCCGCCAGCGCCTCCAGTGTCTCTCCGTCCCGCGGCGCGTGCGGAAGCGTCGTCGTCACCTCGGGCAGCGGCACGTCGTCGGCGACCTTGACCACCTTGGGCGCGACGGCGACATACGGCCGCGACTCGTCCAGCCGCCTGCGCTGCGACGGCGTCAGCTTCGCCTTCGGATCGTCGACCGCCGCCATGATCCCGGCCAGATCGCCGAACTCCGTCAGCAGCTTGGCCGCGGTCTTCTCCCCGATGCCCGGCACGCCCGGCAGACCGTCGCTCGGGTCACCGCGCAGCAGGGCGAGATCCGCGTACCCGCGCCCGTCGACCCCGTATTTCTCGCGCAGCCACGTCTCGTCCGTCAGCTGCAGCGAGCCGACGCCCTTCAACGGGTACAGGACCCGCACCCCGCGTGCGTCGTCCACGAGTTGGTAGAGGTCGCGGTCGCCGGTGACGATGTCGACCGGGCCCTTCGCCCGCCCGGTGAACGTGCCGATCACGTCGTCCGCCTCGTACCCGGCGACGCCCACGCGCGCGATGCCGAGCGCGTCCAGAACCGCCTCGATGATCGGCACCTGGGGCGAGAGGGTGTCCGGCACCTCCTCCTCGTCCGGTCCGGTCGCGCGCTCCTCGGCGACGCGGTGCGCCTTGTAGGAGGGGATGAGGTCGACCCGCCACCGGGGGCGCCAGTCGGCGTCCATGCAGGCGACCAGGTCGTCCGGCCGGTGGTCCTTCACCAGGCGGTCGATGAACTCCAGCAGTCCGCGCACCGCGTTCACGGGCGTGCCGTCCGGCGCCCGCACGGAGTCCGGGACGCCGAAGTAGGCGCGGAAGTACAGCGAGGCGGTGTCGAGAAGCATCAGTCGTCCGGTCACGCCACGCATCATGCCGCACGGACGCCCCGCCCACCGGCGGGCGTTCACCCCGGTGTCGCGGGCCGAACCGGAGTCTCGGCCCGGCCGGCACGGATATCGGCGGCTGATCCGGGGCAGGAAAGCCGGGCGGCGCGGTGACCTGACAGCATCGCGACCGTCCTTCGAGGGGCGGGCCCGCCGGACCGCCTGCGCGGCGGTCGGCGGAGCCCGTCCCTCGTGTCGTGGTCGACGCGCGGTCGTGTCGGGGCGGAGGCGCGGCTGTTTCTCGGTCGAGCGCGGTCGAGACCTCGTCCACAGCATGGATCCGGCCAACCACAGAGCGCTACGCTCAGACCCCGACCGGCTCCCCCCGAGGCCGGGGACGAGCGGGAACACGGGCGGCCGTCCGCGCATTGAACGGGTAGGCGGCGGGGCGGGCCTCCCGCCGGACCCTGGGCGGTCCCGCCGACTGGCGTGAAGTGTGAGGTCGGAGGTCACGCCGGGTGTCGTCGATGTGACAGGCCCGTGAAACGGTTTGCCGAACATGCGTAGGGTGCAGAGAACTCATCAGAGGACGTGTCCGAGGACACACGGCGCCGACGAGCGAAGGAGGGAGCCGGAGCGATGGGCGACCACAAAGAACAGCCCTTGCGGGTGGGCGCGGCCGTGCGGCGCCGGCGCCGCTCCCTGGAGCTCACTCTCGCCGTCGTGGCCGAGCGCAGCGGCCTCTCCGTCCCGTTCCTGAGCCAGATCGAGAACGACCGGGCGCGGCCCAGCACCAGCTCCCTGGAGAAGGTCGCCGACGCCCTGCGCACCACCGCCGTGGAACTCCTCGCCGCCGCCGACCCGGCCTGCAGCGTCGACGTCGTCCGCGCCGAGATCGTCGAGCCGGGAGCGGGCGCCGGGCCGGAGCCGGAGCCGCGCTCGCGCTCCCTGGTCCGCGGACACCACCAGATGCACGCCTCCGAGTTCACCGGCGACCATGACGCGGGCCGCGAGTTCCAGTACCGCAACGACCAGCTGATGTACGTCGCCGACGGCGCGGTGGAGATCGAGGCGGAGGGACGCGCGTACCGGCTGGGCCGCGGCGACACCCTGTACCTCACCGGCGGGGTCCGCCACCGCTGGCGGGCGACCGTGCCGGACACCCGCGTGGTCGTCGTCGCGGTGGCCGAGCACATCGAGGCGGTACGCGACCGGGACCGGGGCCGGAAGCGGTAGTGCGGGTCGTCTCGCTCGTGCCCTCGCTCACCGAGGCGGTGGTCGCGTCCGCGCCCGGCGTCCTGGTCGGCGCCACGGACTGGTGCTCCCACCCGGCCGACCTGGACGTCGCCCGCGTCGGCGGCACCAAGAACCCCGATGTGGGACGTGTCGTCGCGCTCGCGCCGGACCTCGTGATCGCCAACGAGGAGGAGAACCGCGGGCCGGACCTCGCGGCGCTGCGCGCGGCCGGCCTCGACGTGCTGGTGACGGAGGTCCGCGACGTCCCCCAGGCCTTCCGGGAGCTCTCGCGGGTGCTCCGGGCGTGCGGCGGACCCGAGCGACCGGCATGGCTCGCCGAGGCGGAGCAGGCGTGGGCGGCGCCGACGCCGCTGGCCCGCCGCACGGCCGTCGTGCCGATCTGGCGCCGGCCGTGGATGGTCCTGGGCCGCGACACGTTCGCCGGCGACGTGCTGGCCCGTCTGGGCGTCCGGCATGTGTACTCCGGGCACCCCGAGCGCTACCCGCGGACGGCGGTCGAGGAACTGCTCGCCGCCTGCCCGGACCTGGTCGTCCTGCCGGACGAGCCCTACCGCTTCACCGCCGACGACGGCCCGGAGGCCTTTCCCGGCCTGCCCTGCGCGCTGGTCAGCGGACGGCATCTGACGTGGTACGGGCCGTCACTGGCCGAAGCGCCGCGGGTGCTCGGCGGGGCGCTGCGAGCAGCTCTCCGCTGAGCAGCCCCCGGACGGTGTGCGCCGCGACCACCCCCCAGGCGGTCACCAGGGCGACGTACAGCGCACAGGCGAGCAGGCCGTAGGCGACGAGCCCGGTGTGCCGGGCCAGCGCCGCGGCCCCGGTCACACAGGTGCCGACCGGGAAGGTGAACGCCCACCAGGTCATCGCGAAGCCCATCCCGTGCCGGCGGGCACGCACCAGGTGCGCGGCGGCCAGGCACAGCCAGAGCAGCGCGAACCCCATCACAGGCGCCCCATACAGCACGGCGAGCACGGCGAGTCCGCGGCCGTCCGGTCCGGGCAGCACCCCCGGCGCGACCTCCGCGAACCGTGCGACGGCCGTGGTGGACTGCCCGAGCGGGCCGAGGACCAGGAACAGGGCCGGCGTCAGGACGAGCGGCAGCGGCCCGCCGGTCACCAGCCGCGCGAACACCAGCGGCAGCATGACGAACGTGCCGAGCAGACTCATGCCGAACAGCGCGACGCACGCGAGCAGCAGCGTCTCCCGCGGCTGTCCGGCGGGCAGGTGGGGCGCCAGCGACGGGCCCACCGCGGCGGACACCATGGGCGCGACCAGCGGCAGCAGCCACACCGGCGTCGCCTGGGAGGCCTCTGCCCGGTGGCGCACGGCCATCAGGTACGGGACGGCGACGGCGGCGACGAGCGCGACGGCCGTGCCCACGGTGAAGAGCACGGCGTCGAGGGCGACCGCGGCCGGTGTGCCGATCCAGTCCCGGCCGACGGCGAGCGCGCCGCCCCCGACGGCGAGCAGCGCCATCGCGAGGCAGCCGTAGAACGGCGCCGTCGCCGGGTCGAGGAGATGGGCGCGGGCCTGGTCGCGGTGGTGCCGCCAGTGCAGCGCGCGGGCGGCGAGCACAACCAGCAGGAGCACCAGGGAGAGCGCCCAGAACGCCGCGCAGAGCGGCCGCAGCCCCGGCAGTTGGACCGGAAGCGCGGCGCCCGCCGTGCCGAGGATCGCGGTGCCCATGACCGTCGCGTACCACTGCGGTCCGAGGTGACGGACGGCGCCGGCGCGCGGACGGGACAGGGCGAACAGGGGCTGGGCGGCGGTGACCATGACTCCACGGTCGCCCGGCCGGGCGACGGCCACCAGGGACGATGACTCTATGAGGGCATAAGCTGGGCTTATGGGGAGTGCTGCGGGTGCGCGGGACGCGCGGGAACAGGGGCCCGGCGTCGGGGGTTCGATCGCGCACCGCGTGCCGGACCTGGGCGCGTTGGAGCTGTTGCTGGCGGTGGCCAGGCTGGGCAGCCTGGGCGCGGCCGCGCGTGAACTGGGCATCACCCAGCCGGCCGCGAGCAGCCGGATCCGTTCCATGGAACGGCAGTTGGGCGTGGCCCTGGTGGACCGCTCGCCCCGCGGCTCCCGTCTGACGGACGCGGGCGCGCTGGTGACCGACTGGGCGCGGCGGATCGTCGAGGCGGCGGAGGCCTTCGACGCGGGGGCGCAGGCGCTGCGCGACCGTCGCGACTCGCGGCTGCGGGTGGCGGCCAGCATGACCATCGCCGAGTACCTGCTGCCCGGCTGGCTGCTCGCGCTGCGCGCCGGCCGGCCGGACACCGCGGTGTCGCTGCTGGCGGGCAATTCGGCGGCCGTCGCCGAACGGCTGCTGGCCGGGGAGGCGGATCTCGGCTTCGTGGAGGGCCTCACGGTCCCGGCCGGCCTGGACTCCGCCGTGATAGCCCACGACCGCCTCATCGTGGTCGTGGCGCCCGCGCACCCCTGGGCCCGCCGCGGGCGCGCGCTGCCCGCCGCCGAACTGGCGTCGACGCCGCTGATCCTGCGGGAGAAGGGCTCCGGGACGCGTCAGGTCCTGGACACGGCCCTCGGCGGCCTGGCCCGCCCGCTGATCGAGCTGTCCTCGACGACGGCGGTGAAGGCGGCCGCGGTGAGCGGCGCGGGGCCCGCGGTCCTCTCCGAACTGGCGGTCGGCGAGGAACTCGCGCTGCGCCGGCTCGTCGGCGTCCCGGTCGAGGGAGTCCCCCTGGCCCGGGACCTCAGAGCCGTCTGGCCGACGGGCCACCGCCCCACCGGCCCGGCCCGCGAACTGCTCTCCCTGACGCGAGGCTGACGGACGCGAGGCTGACGCGCGCGGCGACGAGACGCGCGCGGCTACGCGGCGGCCCAGGGGCGAGACGTCCGCGTGCGAAACCCCCGCGTGCGAGACTGCCCGCGTTACGAGCCGTTCGCGGGGTGCGGGGTCAGCCGGGCGGGGCGGGACGCCGCCGTCACGAGGGCGCGGACGACCCGCACGTCCTCGCCCATCTCGGGATGCCACTGCACCCCGAGCACCCACCCGGCCGAGGGCAGCTCGACGGCCTCCACGGTGCCGTCCGCCGCGTGGGCCGACGGCACGAGGCCCGTGCCCAGACGGTCCACCGCCTGGTGGTGGTAGGTCGGCACCAGGTCCCGCCCGTCGACGATCCTGCCGTACAGGGTGCCGGGCACCGGCTCGACCGGGTGGCCGCCGAAGACGCCCTCCGTCTCGGCGTGCCCGTCGAGGTGCTGGATCAGGGTGCCGCCGAGCGCGACGTTCAGCAGTTGCATGCCCCGGCAGACGCCCAGCAGCGGGACGTCCGCCGCCAGCGCCGCCTCGATCAGGGCCAGCTCCCACGCGTCCCGCTCGGGGGCCGGCGGGCCGGTGCGGGGATCGCGCTCGGCGCCGTAGCGGGCCGGGTCGACGTCCGGGCCGCCCGCGACGACCAGGCCGTCGAGGCGGGCCACGGTCGCCGCCGCGTGTTCGGGCGCGTCCGGCGGGAGCATCACGGCCAGCCCCCCGGCCCGCTGGACGAGCCTCGGATACGCCGCAGGCAGCAGCGCCGCCTCCAGCTCCCACACCCGCCAGCGCGTGCCGGGCTCCAGATACGTGCTGATGCCGATCAGCGGCCGCCTGCCGCCCGGCCCGTCCGGCCCGCCGGCCCCCTCCGGCGACTTCGCGCCGTGACCCGTCACCGTCACCGTCATGCGTCCTCTCCGTGGACCTTCAATGGACGTCATTCGAACCTTTGCCTGCCGTTTCCGCGCGTTTCACGTCACGTCAGGAAGCCCCTGAGCAGGGCCGCCGTTCCCGCGCAGTGCTCCCGCATGATCTCCCGCGCGCCGTCCGCGTCCCGGTCCAGCACCGCCTCCACCAGCGCGGTGTGCTGCCGCTGCGAGTGTTCCAGGTTGCGCACCAGCAGCGGGATGCAGTCGAGCAGGTCGTTCACCGTGGCCCGCACCGCCGCGTACCGCGCCGTCAGCGAGGGTGAGCCGGACAGCTCGGCGAGGGTCAGATGGAGCATCGTGTCGAGTCGACGGTAGTCGGCCGGGGACGCGTTCCCGGTGGCGGCGAGCGCCTCGCGCAGCCGGCGCCCCTGCTCGTCCGTCAGACCGTGCGACGCGCACAGGCCCGCCGCGCCCGTCTCCAGCACCTCCCGGAACCGCAGCACGTCCTCCACGTCGGTCCTGGCGATCCGCCGCCGCAGCTCGTCCTCGCCGCCGGCGTCCGGGCGCGGCAGGACGAACGTCCCGCCGTACCGGCCCCGGCGGGACTCGACCAGCCCCTGGTCCTGGAGGACCTTCAGCACCTCGCGCAGCGTCACCCGGCTGATGCCGAGCCGCTCCGCGAGGTCCCGCTCGGCCGGCAGCCGTCCGCCCCCCGGGACCAGACCCAGTCGTACGACCTGCAGGATCTGCTCCAGCGCCTCCTCGAAACCGTTTCCGGCCCGCACCGGCCGCAGCACCGGCGTCAGCCGGTCGTCCGGTCCGCCGTCATCGTTCACCGGCATCGGGCCGCGCCCCCTTCCCAAGCAATGGTTCTCCGCAATACCTTATGACTCTCGGCCCGCCCGAAGAAGACGGGGGAGCCGGGGAAGCCCGAAGGAGGCCCTTCCCGTGGCAGACCGCACACCCCCGCTCGGCGTCGAGGAGCTGCGCGCCCTCGTGGCGAGCGGTGAGATCGACACTGTCGTCCTCGCCTTCCCCGACATGCAGGGGCGTCTCCAGGGCAAACGGTTCGCCGCCGGATTCTTCCTCGACGAGGTGCTCCGGCACGGCACCGAGGGCTGCAACTACCTCCTCGCCGTCGACACGGAGATGAACACCGTCGACGGTTACGCCATGTCCTCCTGGGAGCGCGGCTACGGCGACTTCGCGATGCACCCGGACCTGGCCACCCTGCGTCGCGTGCCCTGGAACGCCGGCACCGCGATGCTGATCGCCGACCTCGCCTGGAACGACGGCGCTCCCGTGGTCGCCGCCCCCCGCCAGATCCTGCGCCGCCAGCTGGAACGCCTCGCCGAGCACGGATTCACCGCCCAGGTCGGCACCGAGCTGGAGTTCATCGTCTTCAAGGACAGCTACGAGGCCGCCTGGGACGCGAACTACCGCGGGCTCACCCCGGCCAACCAGTACAACATCGACTACTCGGTCCTCGGCACCGGCCGCATCGAGCCGCTGCTGCGCCGCATCCGCAACGAGATGGCCGGCGCCGGCCTCACCGTCGAGTCCGCCAAGGGCGAGTGCAACCCCGGCCAGCACGAGATCGCGTTCCGCTACGACGAGGCCCTGGTCACCTGCGACCAGCACGCCGTCTACAAGACCGGCGCCAAGGAGATCGCCGCCCAGGAGGGCGTGTCCCTGACCTTCATGGCCAAGTACAACGAGCGCGAGGGCAATTCCTGCCACATCCACCTCTCGCTCACCGACGCGGACGGCGCCAACGTGATGGCCGGCACGGCGGACGACCCGGACGGCATGTCCGAGGTCATGCGGCACTTCCTCGCCGGACAGCTGGCCGCCCTGCGCGACTTCTCCCTCCTGTACGCCCCCAACATCAACTCCTACAAGCGGTTCCAGCCGGGCTCCTTCGCCCCGACCGCCGTCGCCTGGGGGCACGACAACCGCACCTGCGCGCTGCGGGTCGTCGGCCACGGCCGCTCGACGCGCTTCGAGAACCGGCTGCCCGGCGGCGACGTGAACCCGCACCTCGCCGTCGCCGGACTGGTGGCGGCCGGGCTGTACGGCATCGAGCACAAGCTGGAGCTGCCCGAGGCCTGCGCCGGCAACGCCTACGCCGGCGACTACGCGCACGTCCCCACCACGCTCCGCGAGGCCGCCGAGCTCTGGTCGGCGAGCCCGATCGCGCTGGCCGCCTTCGGCGAGGAGGTCGTCGCCCACTACCGCAACATGGCACGCGTCGAGCTCGACGCCTTCGACGCCGCGGTCACCGACTGGGAGCTGCGCCGCTCCTTCGAACGTCTGTGAAAGGTCCCGCCTTGTCCCACCCGCACGAGCAGTCCGCACCCGGGCACTCCTCTCCCGAGCAGTCCCCGCACGAGCAGTCCCCGCACGAGCTGATCGTGCTCAACCCGGCCACCGAGGAGGTCGTCGCCGTCGTCCCCGCCGCCGACGCGGCCGACGTGGACCGCGCGGTCGCCCGGGCCGGCGCCGCGCAGACCGCCTGGGCCGCGGCGGCCCCCGCCGACCGCGCCCGGCTGCTGCGCCGCTTCGCCGACGTGGTCGACGCCCACGTCGAGGAACTGGCGCTGCTCGAAGTACGGGAGGCCGGCCACCTCCTCGGCAACGCCCGCTGGGAGGCCGGCAACGCCCGCGACCTGCTGCACTACGCGGCGGGCGGCGTCGAGCGGCTCCTCGGCAGCCAGATCCCCGTCCCCGGCGGCTGGAACGTCACCTTCCACGAGCCGCTCGGCGTGGTCGGCGTGATCGCCCCCTGGAACTTCCCCATGCCGATCGCCGCCTGGGGCGCCTTCCCGGCCCTCGCGGCGGGCAACGCGGTGGTCCTCAAGCCCGCCGAGACCACCCCGCTCACCGCCCTGCGGCTGGCCGAACTCGCCCTGGAGGCAGGCCTGCCCGAGCATCTCTTCCAGGTGCTGCCGGGCTACGGCGCGGTCGCCGGACGGGCGCTCGTCGACCACCCCGACGTCGCGAAGATCGTGTTCACCGGCTCCACCCGCACCGGCCGCGAGGTCATGGAGCGCTGCGCCCGGCAGGTCAAGCCGGTCACCCTGGAGCTCGGCGGCAAGAGCCCGAACATCGTGTTCGCCGACGCCGACCTCAAGACCGCCGTCGACCCGTACTCCTTCCTCGACAACTCCGGCCAGGACTGCTGCGCCCGCACCCGGATCCTCGTCCAGGAGTCGGTGTACGACGAGGTGGCCGACCACCTCGCGCGGGAGCTGGCCGCCGTGACGGTCGGCGACCCGGCCGACGAGGCGACCCGCATGGGTCCGCTGATCTCCCGTCAGCAGGTCGACCGCGTACGGTCGTTCGTGCCGGACGACGCGCAGGCGCTGCGCGGCAGCGCCCCCGACGGCCCCGGGTTCTGGTTCCCGCCGACCGTGCTCACCGGCGAACGGCCCGACTCCGCGGCCGCCCGCGAGGAGATCTTCGGACCCGTCGCCGTGCTGCTCCCCTTCACCGACGAGGCGGACGCGGTCCGGCTCGCCAACGACACCCCCTACGGCCTCTCCGGCTCCGTCTGGACCCGCGACGTCGGCCGCGCGCTGCGCGTCTCGCGGGCCGTGCGCGCCGGGAACCTGTCCGTCAACTCCCACTCCAGCGTCCGCTACTGGACCCCGTTCGGCGGCTACAAGCAGTCCGGCGTCGGCCGTGAGCTGGGCCCGGACGCCCTGACCGCCTTCACCGAGACCAAGAACGTCTTCATCAGCACGGAGGGCCCCGCACAGTGACGTCATCCACCCCCCTGCCCGACGAGAACATCTGCCGCCGCCTGGTGGGCCGCACGGCCGTCGTCACCGGCGCCGGCAGCGGCATCGGCCTCGCCGCCGCGCGCCGGCTCGCCTCCGAGGGCGCGCACGTCGTCTGCGGCGACGTCGACGAGACCCGCGGCAAGGCGGCCGCCGAGGAGGTCGGCGGGGTCTTCGTGAAGGTCGACGTCACCGACCCCGGCGAGGTCGAGGCGCTGTTCAGGACGGCGTACGACACCTACGGCAGCGTGGACGTCGCCTTCAACAACGCGGGCATCTCGCCGCCCGACGACGACTCCATCCTGGAGACGGGCCTGGAGGCCTGGAAGCGCGTCCAGGAGGTCAACCTGACCTCCGTCTACCTGTGTTGCAAGGCCGCGATCCCCTACATGCGCCGGCAGGGCCGCGGCTCGATCATCAACACGGCGTCCTTCGTGGCGCGGATGGGCGCGGCGACCTCGCAGATCTCGTACACGGCGTCCAAGGGCGGCGTCCTCGCCATGTCCCGCGAACTAGGCGTGCAGTTCGCCCGGGAGGGCATCCGCGTGAACGCCCTGTGCCCGGGGCCGGTCAACACCCCGCTGCTGCAGGAGCTGTTCGCCAAGGACCCCGAGCGGGCCGCCCGCCGTCTCGTCCACATCCCCGTCGGCCGGTTCGCCGAGGCCGAGGAGATCGCCGCCGCCGTCGCCTTCCTGGCCAGCGACGACTCCTCGTTCGTCAACGCCACCGACTTCCTGGTGGACGGCGGGATCTCCGGGGCCTACGTGACCCCGCTGTAGAACCCGCCGGCCCGGGGCGGCGGTCAGAGGAAGGTGTGGCCCTCGCCCCGGTAGGTCGGCACGGTCGCCGTCACGGCGTCCCCCTCCACGAGGTGCAGCGTCTCGAAGCGTTCGCACAGCTCGCCGGCCTTCGCGTGCCGGAACCACACCTTGTCGCCGATCAGCAGATCGTCGGCGGGGGAGCCGAGCAGCGGCGTCTGCACCTCGCCGGGGCCCTCCTGAGGGTCGTAACGCAGGCCCTCGGGAAGGTAGGGCGTCGGCAGCCGGTCGGGCCCGGCCGCACCGGAGGCCGGGTAGCCGCCGCCGAGGACGGTCACCACCCCGACGCCTGGCCTGCGCACGACCGGCATGGCGAACAGCGCGGCCGGACGCCCGCTGAACGACGTGTAGTTGTCGAAGAGCCGCGGCACGTACAGCCCGGACCCGGCCGCGATCTCCGTGACCGCGTCCTCCGCGGCGGTGTGCTGCACACTGCCGGTGCCGCCGCCGTTGACGTACTCCAGGTCCGGCGCGACGGCCCGCACCGCGCGCACCACGGCCGCGCGCCGCTCGGCGATCTCCCGGCGGGCGGTGGCCTGCATCAGCCGGATCGCCCGCGACCGCAGGGGCCGTCCGGCGACGGCGTCGCCGACCCCGGCGATGTGCCCCTCGTACGCCATGATCCCCACCAGCCGGAAGCCGGGCCGCCGGGCCACCGCCCGTGCGACGTCGGCGACCTGGGCGGGGGAGTGCAGCGGCGAGCGCAGGGCGCCGACCCGGACCCGACCGCCGAACAGCTTCAGCGAGGTGTCCAACTCCAGGCAGACGCGGATGACTTCGGTGCCGCCGGCCCGCGCCGCGTCGATCAGGTCGAGCTGGGCGACGTCGTCGACCATGACGGTGACGGCGGCGGCGAGCTTCGGATCGGCGGCCAGCTCGGCGTAGCCCCCGCGGTCGGCCGACGGGTACGCGAGGAGGACGTCCTCGAAGCCCGAGCGGGCCAGCCACAGCGACTCGGCGAGGGTGAAGGACATGATCCCCGCGAAACCGTCCTTGGCCAGGACGCGTTCCAGCAGCGTGCGGCAGCGCACGGACTTGCTCGCGACCCGGATCGGCTTGCCGCCGGCCCGGCGGACCAAATCCTCGGCGTTCGCGTCGAAGGCGTCCAGGTCCACAAGGGCGAGCGGGGCGTCGAGGTGGGCGGTGGCCCGGTCGTATCGGGCCCGGTCGGCGGCGCGCGCAGTCATGAAGGAAGCCTGCCAGACAGGATTACCGCAGGGTAGGGGGACGTTCCGGGCTAATGCCCCGGGGGCCGCCGACTGGTTCTCGTTCGAGCGGCGACAAGCCGTAGAGTGACGCGCACGTACGGAGGACGGCTCCGGCCGGACAGCCGCGTCGGGATGCCGGTCCGCCCGCGTGGGTATGCCTGCCCGCGACGGACGACCGGGTCGTGCCGGATCGCCCGGACGAACCGACGGCCCGCGTACGAGAACGACGGCCCGGGGACGAGGAAACGGGGGGTGCATGAGCACGGAAGCACGCCGCGCCTCGGTCCCCCCGCCCCCGGACCTGCCGCCCCACCCCGGCGTCCCGCCCCGCCCGAGCGTGCCGCCCCGCCCGGCCCAGCCGCCCGCCCCCGACGCGGCGGACACCACGACGGTCGGCGCGAGGACCGCCCGCCCCGCCGGCCCCGGCCGGCCCCGGCAGGAGCACCCGCACGGTCCGGCACACGACCGCGAGGAATCCGAGGCCGCGCCGCAGACGACGACCGACCCGGCCGGACGGCAGGCCACGCACCGGACGGCGCCCGCCCCCGGGGCGCCGGCGCCGGACACCGGCGCCACCGAGGACGGCGGTGTGCCCGCCTCCGGGGACGCCGCTCCCCCCAGCCCCCGCACCGCCCCCCGCTTCATGCCCCTGCGGGCCCAGCACACGGACGCCATGACCCCGCCCCCACCCCCCGCGTCGGCCCGCTTCCCGGACACTCCGCCGCCGCCGAGCCGCCCCGCGCAGCCCCCACGGCGCGACGACGCCGCGCGGCCCGCCTCGGCCGACGAACGTCCGCCCGCCGCCCCGCGGTCCGCCCCACCCCACGACTTCCGTCGCGCCCCGCGTCAGGCGAGGCCGGCGCCCCGCCCCACCGACGGCCAGGAAGCCGCCGGCACTGCCGCCGCGCGCCCCTTCACCACGAGCTTCTTCCGCCCCTCGCCGTCCCCCCGCCCCACGCCCCCGGACGCCCCGAGCCCCCCAGCCGCCGAGCCCCCATACCCCACCACCAGCGCCCCCCGACCCCCCACGCCCGCAGAACCGCCGCGCCCCGCGCCCGCCGGTCCCCGGCCTCCCACGGCCGGTCAGCCGCCGCATGCAACGACCGGTGAGGCCCGGCTTTCCGCGCCCGGTCAGCCGCCGCACGCCGCGCCCGGCGGCTCCCGGCCCCCCACGGCCGCCGAGCCGCCGCGCCCCGCGTCCGGCGGTCCCCGGCCCCCTGCGTCCGGTCAGCCGCCGCATGCAACGCCCGGCGGCCACCGGCCTTCCGCGCCCGGCGGCTCCCGGCCCCCCACGGCCGCCGAGCCGCCGCGCCCCGCGCCCGGCGGTCCCCGGCCTCCCGCGGCTGACGAGCCTTTGCGAACCGCGGTCGGGGACGCTCGGCGTCCCCCGTCCGCCGAGGCCTCGCGTCCCTCGGTCGGCGACACCTCGTCCGCCGCCCACGCCGACCGGTCGGCCGGTCAGGCCGCAGGCCGCACCGCCGGCCCTGGTCCCTTCCGGCCCTTCGACCCGTCCCCTCGGCCCGTCCGGCCGGACGCCTCCGGCGTCACCCCGCCGGCCGCCCCGCGCCCCGCCGAAGGCGAAGATCCGCGTGCGTCGGAGCGACGGGGTTTCCGCCCCGGCCCCGCCCCCGCCGACGGCGACGCTCCGCTTGCTTCGGGCCGGCAGGGTTTCCGCCCAGCCCCAGCCCCCGCCGACGGCGACCAGCCGCGTGCGTCGGAGCGGCGGGGCCCGCACCCCGCCCCCGCCGACCGGGACGGCCAGCACCTTGCCGGCGCCGGCGGTGCGCATACGTCCGACCAGGCCTGGACGCCGTTGCCGCGTGACTGGGTGCCCGCGCCGGAGGCGGCCGGCGCCGCCCCGCGCTCCGGCTTCCCGAGGGTCTCGCCGCCGGACGACGGACCGGCGTGGACTCCCGCCGCGTCCCTGCGGCGACCCGACTTCGCCGTGCCGCCCCCGCCCGCGCCCCCCGCACCGCAGGCTCCACGGCGGCCCGAGGCGGCCCCCGACGCGGCGGGCGGACCCGACCCGTCGCTCTCCTGGAGCGCTCCGATGTCCCCGGACGGCGGTCACGGCGCCCGGCGGCCCGTGGTGACGTTCGCCCGGCCCGAGGGATACCGCGACACGCCCTGGATCCTCGGCCGGCGAGGACGCACCGCCGCGGCCGCCGTGTGCGCCGTCCTCGGACTCGGCCTCATCGGCGGTGCCCTGACCGGCAGTTGGCTCGTCGGCGGCTCGGGTGACGGCGGCGATCGCAGTGCCTACGTCACCGCAGGCGGCCTGTGGCACAACGTGCCCGTCGACCAGCTGTTCCCGCCCACGGTGGACGGGCAGGGCGCCGGTCCCGGCGGCGCCGACCGCGCCTGGACGCGGATCGCCGTCGCCCCGGACGGCGGCTGCGCCGGCGCCCTCGACCCGCTGCTGCTGAAGGTCCTCGCCCCCGTCGGCTGCGAGCGACTGCTGCGGGCCACCTATACCGACGCCACCCAGAGTTACGTGACCACCGTCGGCCTGCTGTTCACCACGGCCGACGCGCCCGCCATGCGCTCCCTCGACGCCCGCTTCACGAAGGAGGGCCTGGCGAAACGGGCGGATCTGATGCCCCGTCCGTACGCCGCCAAGGGCACCGCGGCCGCCGCCTTCGGCGACAAGCAGCGCGCCGCGTGGACGATCTCCGTCCTGACGGACGCGCCGGTCGTCGTGTACTCCGTCTCCGGCTGGGCCGACGGCCGCGCCGTGGACGCCCCGCAGCCCGCTCCCGCCGCCACCGCGAACGGCGCCACCACCGCGCCCGCCCAGGCAGGTCTCGGCAACGAGGCCCAGGGCCTCGCCGACCGCATCGAGCGCGGCCTGCGCAAGACCGTCGTCACGCCGCCCTCGGAGCAGCCCTCATGAGCCGACGCACCACCGCCCGCAGGGCGGGCCTCCTCAGCTGCCTGCTCGCGTGCTCCGTGGCGTTCCTGCCGGCCGCCCAGGCCCACGCCGACGGCATCCGCGCCCAGCAGTGGGCCCTCACCGCCCTGCACACCGAGCAGGCCTGGCAGACCACCAAGGGCAAGGGCGTCACGGTCGCGGTCCTGGACACCGGGGTCGAGGCCGACCATCCCGACCTCGTCGGCAACGTCCTCACCGGCAAGGACCTGGTCGGCTTCGGCGCCGTGCGCGGCGACCGCGCCTGGGCCCGCCACGGCACCGCCATGGCGAGCATCATCGCCGGTCACGGGCACGGCTACGGCAACGACGACGGCGTGCTCGGCATCGCGCCGGAGGCGAAGATCCTCCCCGTCCGCGTGATCCTCGAGGACGGCGACGCGCAGCGAGCCAAGGCCCGCAACACCCGGGGGAACGCCCTCGCCGAGGGCATCCGCTGGGCCGCCGACCAGGGCGCCGACGTCATCAACCTCTCCCTCGGCGACGACTCCGCCTCCGCGCATCCCGAACCCGCCGAGGACGAGGCCGTCCAGTACGCGCTGAAGAAGGGCTCGGTCGTCGTCGCCTCGGCCGGCAACGGCGGCGAGAAGGGCGACCACATCTCCTACCCGGCGGCCTACCCGGGCGTCATCGCCGCGACCGCCGTCGACCGCTACGGCACCCGCGCGTCCTTCTCCACCCGCCGCTGGTACGCCACGGTCAGCGCGCCCGGCGTCGACGTCGTCATCGCAGATCCGGATCACAAGTACTACCAGGGCTGGGGGACGAGCGCGGCCTCCGCGTTCGTCTCGGGAGCGGTGGCGCTCGTCAAGGCCGCCCACCCCGGTCTGACCCCGGCGCAGATCAAGAAGCTCCTGGAGGACACCGCCCGCAACGCCCCGAACGGCGGCCGCGACGACTCCCGCGGCTACGGCTTCATCGACCCGGCCGCGGCGATCAGGACCGCGGGCCGCCTCGAGCCGGAGGGGCTGCAGTCCGCGGCCTACGGGGAGCGCTACTTCGGCTCCGGACCGGACGAGGCGAAGACGCAGGACGCCACGTCGAGCTGGGCCGGGCTGCTCGCGGGCGGCGCGGGAGGCGTGCTGCTGGTGACGGCGGTCCTGCTGTGGCGCGGCCGCCGCGAACGCGACCGGCACGAGCCGTACGAGGCCCTCTGAGGCAGCGGCACGCGGCCGGCGCGCTCCGGCGGGGCTACCCGGAGGCGGAAGCGGAGTCGGACGCCGCCGACGCCGACGCGGACGCCGTTGCCGTCGGGGAGGCCGATGCCGAGGTCGCCGACGGGGCCCCGGGGGCCGGTTCCGCAGCGCCGCCCGCCACGACCGCCACCGCCTTCCTCGCCACCGTCTCCACCAGGGAGATCCCCGCGGCCTGCGTCGCGTTGCCGTTCGACAGCACGGCCACCAGGTAGTCGCGGCCGCCGGCCGTCACCCGCCCGACGCTGTCGACGTCCCACAAACCGGTGGCACTGCGGGGCAGCCAGCCGTTCTTCAGCGCCCACGACGAGCCGTCGGCCGCGGCCGAGACGCCCCACTGCTGGCCCGCGGCGATCCGGCCCATCAGGCCCCGCAGGTAGGTCCGCGAGGCCTCGCTCAGTTCCGACGTGTCGCCGAACACCTGCTGCAGCAGGGTGAGTTGGTCGGCGGCCGTGGTCTGGGTCAGCCCCCACAGCATGCCTTCGCCGCCCGCGGTGCCCGTCAGCCCGAACCGCTTGTTCGCCGCGTCCAGCCCCTCGGCCTTCCCGATGCTCCGCCACAGCGCCGAGGCCGAGTCGTTGTCGCTGTCCTCGATCATCGCGGCGGCGTACGCCTTCTCGGCCGCCGTGAGGCGACGATCGGCGTCCTGCGCCTGCAGCAGCAGCGCCGCCAGGATGTCCACCTTCACGATGCTCGCCGTGTCGAAGGCGCTCCCGCCGTACACGGCTGCGGCCCCGGAGTCCATGGCGAGCACCGCCACGGACACGGCGGCCCCGCCCGGCACGGTCACCGACTCCATCGCCGACGCCAGCAGCGCGTCGTGGTCCTCCTCGGGCGCCGCCACGTGCTCCACCGCCACCTTCCCGCCTCCCGGTGCGGACGCCGAGACGGACGGCGTCGTCGCAGTGGACGACGATACGGCTCCCGCGCGCGGGAGGGACCGCGCCTTCACGTAGACGGTCCCGCCCGCCGTCGCCCCGAGGGCGGCGGCCACGGCGAGCGCGACCGGGAGGAACGGGCGGCGCCGGGAGGGACGAGCGCGGCGACTGCGACGTGCTCCGGAGGACTCCATGCCCGCGAGGGTGGAGGCGGCGACTGTGCGGACCGTGGGACGGACGTAAGAGCAGCCTCAGCGGGGACTGAGAATCCCGTGAAAGCGGTCACCGGCCTGTTTCCCGGCCCGCCCCCGCCCGGGCCCGCCCCGGCCCGGCACGAGCCCGGCGGCGTCCCCCCGATAGGGTCGACGACCGTGGCGAACAAGAACATTCCCGACCCCGGCTTCTCCGACGACGACGGCTCCGCCGACCCCCGGCTGAGCGCGGCGCTCGCCGCCTGGGCCGAGGACCGCACCGCCGTGGGGCCGGTGCTGGAGGCCCTCAGGGGCGCCCGGCTCCTGGTGCCCGTGGTGGCCGTCCTCGGCGAGGTGGAGGAGGACGAGAACGGGCTGCGCCGCGAGAAGACCAGCGACATGGCGGTTCCGACCCTGAAGGCCGGCGCCCGCACCGCCCTGCCCGCCTTCACCTGCACCGACACCCTCGCCCGCTGGGACCCCGAGGCCCGCCCGGTGGCCGTCCCCCTGCACCAGGCGCTGCAGGCCGCCGCGCACGAGAAGGCGGACACGCTCGTCCTCGACCTGGCCGGACCGGTGCCCTTCGAACTGACCGGGCCGGCGCTCCTGGCGCTCGCCGAGGGCCGCACCTCCACCGACCCGCTCGCCGACCCGGCGGTCGTCGCCGCGGTCCGGGCCGCCGTCGCCGCCGGACCGGAGGTCGTCCGCGCCCATCTCGGGCCGGGCGGGGCGGACGGCACGCTCGCCCTCGTCCTCGACCCGTCGGCCGATCCCGCCGAGGCCGCCCGGGCGGTGGCCCGGCGACTGGCCGCCGACGAGACGCTGAGGGCCCGCCTGGTGCGCGGCCTCGACCTGGCACTGCTGCCGGCCGGATCCACGCCCCCTGGCGAGCCCCTGTACGTTCGCGGCTGAACCGTCGGCGGATCAGCCGTAGATCGGGCCCGTGTACTTCTCGCCCGGGCCCTGGCCCGGCTCGTCCGGCACGACCGACGCCTCGCGGAACGCGAGCTGCAGCGACTTCAGGCCGTCGCGCAGCGGCGCGGCGTGGAAGGAGCTGATCTCGGTCGTGCTCGCGTCCAGCAGCCCGGCGAGGGCGGTGACCAGCTTGCGGGCCTCGTCCAGGTCCTTGTACTTGTCGCCCTCCTCGGTCAGCCCGAGTTTCACGGCGGCGGCGCTCATCAGGTTCACGGCGACCGTCACGATCACCTCGACGGCGGGGACCTCGGCGATGTCGCGGGTCATCTCGTCGAAGTCGGGGGAGCCGGCCGCATCGCCGGGGGAGGTGTCACTCATGCCCCACACGATAGGACCCGCCGCCCGCCCTCTTGACAGCAGGAGGCGGGCGACGGCTGATTAGCGCCCGCCTGTCCGAGCTGCTAATCTCGTGTAACGACCGGTCGGACACGCGTGCCATCCAGCAGCGGGCCCGGCCCACAAGTGGAGGCTCCGAACTCCCACCCGATCGCCCCCCGAGGGCGGCGGGTCACCCCGGTCAGGCGGTCGCCATCGTTCCGTACGGACGATGGAATCGCCCGGTAGTGCGCCCCGCGATCCTCGCGGCGGTGCTCCGGTAGTGCTTGGAGCCCCGCATGTGATCGTCCGGGGCATTTTTTGTGCGTCGACGTGGTTGAACACATATCGAACACAGACGTTACGTGGCTGTCCGCCAGACTGCCGTGTGGTGCTACCGAGGAGGATCCATCAGCACCGAGCCCCGCATCAACGACCGGATTCGCGTTCCCGAAGTGCGACTTGTCGGTCCCAGTGGCGAGCAGGTCGGCATCGTGCCGCTTGCCAAGGCACTGGAGCTTGCGCAGGAGTACGACCTCGACCTGGTCGAGGTGGCCGCGAGCGCACGCCCGCCGGTCTGCAAGCTCATGGACTACGGGAAGTTCAAGTACGAGTCGGCCATGAAGGCCCGTGAGGCGCGCAAGAACCAGGCGCACACGGTCATCAAGGAAATGAAGCTCCGGCCGAAGATCGACCCGCACGACTACGACACCAAAAAGGGTCACGTCGTCCGGTTCCTCAAGCAGGGCGACAAGGTCAAGATCACGATCATGTTCCGCGGCCGCGAGCAGTCCCGCCCCGAGCTGGGCTACCGACTGCTGCAGCGTCTCGCGGAGGACGTCCAGGACCTCGGGTTCATCGAGTCGAACCCGAAGCAGGACGGCCGCAACATGATCATGGTCCTCGGTCCGCACAAGAAGAAGACCGAGGCCATGGCCGAGGCCCGTCAGGCGCAGGAAGCCCGCAAGGCCGAGGCGAAGGCCAACCCGGGCCGTTCGCAGAACGCCGCGGACGCCGACGCCGTGAACGCCGAGGCCGACGTCGAGGCCCCTGCCGAGGCTTCCGCCGAGGCGTGATCCACGGGACGCGAGTCCCGAGGGCGTATCCGATACAAGCGACGTTCCACCGTGCCCGGTTTCACGACCGGGCACCGGAACGCCACCGACGAGGAGAGAACGGCGCTATGCCGAAGAACAAGTCGCACAGCGGTGCCAGTAAGCGCTTCAAGATCACCGGCTCCGGCAAGGTGCTCCGTGAGCGCGCCGGCAAGCGCCACCTGCTCGAGCACAAGTCGTCCCGCGTGACGCGTCGCCTCACCGGCAACGCCGAGATGGCCCCGGGCGACGCCGCGAAGATCAAGAAGCTTCTCGGCAAGTGACGTCAGGCGCAGCCAACGCGCCTGATCCCTGACCGGGACCCAATCGTTTCCGGGTCGTGTGAGTCCAACCGCGGCCCCGCTACAAGGAGTTAACAAGTGGCACGCGTCAAGCGGGCAGTCAACGCCCACAAGAAGCGCCGGGCGATCCTCGAGGCGGCCTCCGGCTACCGCGGTCAGCGTTCGCGCCTGTACCGCAAGGCCAAGGAGCAGGTCACCCACTCGCTGGTCTACAACTACAACGACCGCAAGAAGCGCAAGGGCGACTTCCGTCAGCTGTGGATCCAGCGCATCAACGCTGCGGCCCGCCAGAACGGCATGACGTACAACCGCCTCATCCAGGGTCTGAAGGCCGCGAACATCGAGGTCGACCGCAAGATCCTGGCCGAGCTGGCCGTGAACGACGCCACCGCGTTCGCCGCGCTGGTCGAGGTCGCGCAGAAGGCACTGCCCGCGGACGTGAACGCGCCCAAGGCCGCGTGACGCCGCGCTGGCTCTGAGCCGACGTCGGTGAAGGACCCGCAGGTTCCATCCTGCGGGTCCTTTGCTGCTGACGCCCGCTGAGGCCGTCCGTTCGGTGCGGGCCGCCGGTGGCCGGTCGCGCGATTCCCCGCGCCCCTGGCCGGACCACTCGCGCCGGCCGAAAGTCAATGGAGTAGCGAAGGTGAACATGCCCCCCGCCAGCCCCGAGCTGATCTCCCCCCGTTCCCCCCGAGTGGCCGCCGCCCGGCGGCTTGCCCGACGGAACTTCCGGGGGAAGGAGCGGCTGTTCCTCGCGGAGGGGCCGCAGGCCGTGCGGGAGGCGGCCGCCCACGGCGGCGACACCCTCACCGAGCTGTTCGCGACCGTCGAGGCCGCCGAGCGCTACGCCGACATCATTGCCGAGGCCCGCGCCGCCGGCGCCCGCGTCCACCTCGCCGACGAGCACGTCATCGCGGAGATCTCCACGACCGTCACCCCGCAGGGGCTCGTGGGCGTCTGCCGGTTCGTCGACACGCCCTTCGAGGACGTCCTCGCCGCCCGGCCGAAGCTCGTCGCCGTCCTGGCCCATGTGCGCGACCCCGGCAACGCCGGCACCGTGCTGCGCTGCGCGGACGCCGCGGGCGCCGAGGCAGTCGTGCTGACCGACGCCTCCGTGGACCTCTACAACCCCAAGGCCGTCCGGGCCTCCGTCGGGTCGCTGTTCCATCTGCCCGTCGCCGTCGGCGTTCCCGTCGAGCAGGCCGTGGCCGGACTGAAGGCGGCCGGGGTGCGCGTCCTCGCCGCCGACGGCGCGGGCGACCACGACCTCGACGACGAGCTCGACCGGCGGACCATGGGCGGGCCCACCGCCTGGGTGTTCGGCAACGAGGCCTGGGGCCTGCCCGAGGAGACCCGCGCCCTCGCCGACGCGGTCGTGCGCGTTCCGATCCACGGAAAGGCCGAGAGTCTGAACCTGGCGACCGCCGCCGCCGTATGTCTCTACGCGTCGGCCCGTGCACAGCGCGCCCCCGGAGGGTGCCGCTCCGTCACCGGCAGCTAGTAGGGTGGCGTGCTCGGGGCTCCTCGTCTGGGAGGTGGGGTACGGGGATGAGTGTCGGCGCCAACAGCGCACCGGGAGCGGCCCGCGCCGCCGGTGACCTGGCCGAACTCGGCATAGACCCCGACGACCTGCCCGACGGGCTCGTCGTCGCCGACGAGCGCGGTCACGTCGTCTGCTTCAACGCCGCCGCCCAGCGCATCACCGCCGTCGCCGCCGCGGACGCCCTCGGACAGCGCCTCGACAAGGCCCTGCCGCTGGAGGACCTCGAAGGCCGCCGCTGGTGGCAGCTGACCGACCCCTACGGCGGCCTCGCCATCCGCGTCGGCCAGCCCGAGCGCAACCTGCTGCTGCCGGGCGGGCGCGAGGTGCTCGTCTCCGTTCGCTACGTACGCGCCGCACCCACCGGGCCCGTCCGCCGGGTGGTCGTCTCTGTCCGCGACACCGAGGCCCGCCGCCGCACCGAACGCAGCCACGCCGAGCTGATCGCCACCGTCGCCCACGAGCTGCGGTCGCCCCTGACCTCCGTCAAGGGCTTCACCGCCACCCTGCTCGCCAAGTGGTCGAGGTTCACCGACGACCAGAAGCGGCTGATGCTGGAGACCGTCGACGCCGACGCCGACCGGGTCACCCGTCTCATCGCCGAACTGCTCGACATCTCGCGCATCGACTCGGGGCGGCTGGAGGTGCGCCGCCAGCCCGTCGACATGGGGGCCGCCGTGGGACGTCACATCCAGGCCTACGTGGCCGCAGGACAGCCCGCCGACCGGTTCCTGCTGCGCATCGAGCAGCCGCTGCCCGCCCTGTGGGCCGACCCCGACAAGGTCGACCAGGTCCTCAGCAACCTCATCGAAAATGCCGTGCGCCACGGCGAGGGAACCGTCACCATTGACGTCACGCCCGCCGCGTCTCCCCGTGAGGGGGAGGAGACCGGTACCTCGGTCACCGTGAGCGACGAGGGCGCAGGCATCCCGGAGGACTCCATGAACCGCGTGTTCACCCGCTTCTGGCGGGGCAGCAAGCGCGGCGGCACGGGCCTGGGGCTGTACATCGTCAAGGGCATCGTCGAAGCCCACGGCGGCGTCATCACGGTCGGCCGCGCCCAGGGCGGCGGCGCGGAGTTCCGATTTACGCTGCCCGTGAGCACTCCGGCGTATCTCACCTGAGATCGGCCGGGCGGCCCGCGGGCGCGTTCGCACACCTCCACCCCGTTAGACTCGGCCTTTGGCACCTTTGTGTCCCAGGGACGGCCCTCTGACCTCTGCGTGAGCCGGTGACGGGGACCTTCAGCCAGACAATCGGAAGACACGGGAAGAGATGTCGGCACCGAATAAGTCGTACGACCCGGTAGAGGTCGAGGCCTTGAAACCGGAAGAGATCGAGCGCATGCGGGACGAGGCGCTCGCCGCCTTCGCCGCCGCGGACTCCCTCGACGCGCTCCAGGAGGCCAAGGTCGCCCACACCGGCGGCGCCTCCCCGCTGGCCCTGGCCAACCGCGAGATCGGCGCGCTGCCGCCGCACGCCAAGGCCGCCGCGGGCAAGCTGGTCGGCCAGGCCCGCGGCGCCGTGAACAAGGCCCTCGCCACGCGTCAGGAGGAGCTGGAGGCCGAGCGCGACCAGCGCGTCCTGGTCGAGGAGGCGGTGGACGTCACACTGCCCCACGACCGCGTGCCGGCCGGCGCCCGCCACCCGCTCACCACGCTGTCCGAGCGCATCGAGGACGTCTTCGTGGCCATGGGCTACGAGGTCGCCGAGGGCCCGCAGGTCGAGGCCGAGTGGTTCAACTTCGACGCCCTCAACATCGGGCCGGACCACCCGGCCCGCGGCGAGGCCGACACCTTCTTCGTGCAGGGTCAGGGCGGCGCCGAGTCCGGCGTCGTGCTGCGCACCCACACCTCTCCCGTGCAGATCCGCTCACTGCTGTCGCGCGAGCTGCCGGTGTACGTGATCTGTCCCGGCCGCGTGTACCGCACCGACGAGCTGGACGCCACGCACACGCCGGTCTTCCACCAGGTGGAACTGCTCGCCGTGGACGAAGGCCTCACCATGGCCGACCTCAAGGGCACCCTGGACCACATGGTCCAGTCGCTGTTCGGCGAGGGCATGAAGACCCGGCTGCGGCCGAACTTCTTCCCCTTCACCGAGCCGTCCGCCGAGATGGACATGGTCTGCTACGTCTGCCGCGGCGAGTCCGTCGGCAACCCCGACCGCCCCTGCCGCACCTGCTCCTCCGAGGGCTGGATCGAGCTGGGCGGCTGCGGGATGGTCAACCCCAAGGTGCTCACCGCCTGTGGCGTGGACCCGGAGAAGTACAGCGGGTTCGCCTTCGGGTTCGGCATCGAGCGAATGCTGATGTTCCGCCACAACGTCGAAGACATGCGAGACATGGTCGAGGGTGACGTCCGGTTCACCCGGCCGTTCGGGATGGAGATCTGATGCGGGTCCCGCTTTCCTGGCTGCGGGAGTACGTCGACCTGCCGGCCACCGAGACCGGCCGTGACGTGCAGGCCAAGCTCGTTTCCGCGGGCCTTGAGGTCGAGACCGTCGAGCACCTCGGCGCCGACCTCAAGGGCCCCCTGGTCGTCGGCCAGGTGCTGACCGTCGAGGAACTGACGGAGTTCAAGAAGCCGATCCGTTTCTGCACCGTCGACGTCGGCCAGGCCAACGGCACCGGTGAGCCCCAAGAGATCGTCTGCGGCGCCCGCAACTTCGCCGTCGGCGACAAGGTCGTCGTGGTCCTCCCGGGCGCGGTCCTGCCCGGCGGCTTCGCGATCGCCGCGCGCAAGACGTACGGCAAGACCTCCCACGGCATGATCTGCTCCGGCGACGAGCTGGGCATGGGCGACGACGGCAGCCACGGCATCATCGTGCTGCCGCCGGAGACCGAGGTCGGCAAGGACGCCGTCGAGCTGCTCGAGCTGGTCGACGAGGTGCTGGACATCGCCGTCACCGCCAACCGCGGCGACTGCCTGTCCATCCGGGGCGTCGCCCGCGAGGCCGCGATCGCCTACGGTCTGCCGCTGCGCGACCCGGCGCTGATCGACGTGCCGGCCCCGAACGCCTTCGGCTACCCCGTGCAGGTCTCCGAGCCGATGGGCTGCGACCGTTTCACCGCTCGCACCGTCACCGGCCTGAGCCCCGAGGCGCGCTCTCCGATCTGGTTGAAGCGCCGGCTGCAGAAGGTCGGCATGCGCCCGATCTCGCTCGCCGTCGACGTCACCAACTACGTGATGATGGAGGTCGGCCAGCCGCTGCACGCCTACGACCGCCACCTGGTGCAGGGCGCCCTCGGCGTCCGCCGGGCCGCGGAGGGCGAGCGGATCGTCACCCTCGACGGGGTCACCCGCACGCTGCACGCCGAGGACCTGGTCATCACCGACGACCGCGGGCCGATCGGCCTGGCCGGCGTCATGGGCGGGGCCGACACGGAGATCGCCGACCACGACGTCTTCGAGGACGGCGGGCGCTCCACGGGTGACGTGGTCATCGAGGCCGCCCACTTCGACTCGGTGTCGATCGCGCGCACCGCCCGCCGGCACAAGCTGTCCTCCGAGGCGTCCAAGCGCTTCGAGCGCGGCGTCGACCCGCAGGCCGCGGCGGCCGCCGCACAGCGCACCGTCGACCTGCTGGTGCTGCTCGCCGGCGGCACCGCCGACGCGGGCGTCACGGAGATCGTCGCACCGTCCGCCCCGCACACGATCAGCATCCCGGCGAACCACCCGGACAAGGTCGCGGGCGTGGTGTACGGCCGCGAGACCGTCGTGCGCCGGCTGCAGGAGATCGGCTGCGACGTCTACGGGCAGGACGAGCTGATCGTCACCGTCCCGTCCTGGCGTCCCGACCTCGCCGTGGCCAACGACCTGGCGGAGGAGGTCATCCGGCTGGAGGGCTACGAGAACCTGCCGTCCACGCTGCCCAAGCCGCCGTCGGGCCGCGGTCTCACGCACCGGCAGCGGCTGCACCGCCGCGTCGGCCGCGCGCTGGCCGGCGCCGGCTACGTCGAGGCGCCGAACTACCCGTTCGTGAGCGAGCAGGTCTTCGACCAGCTCGGCCTCGACGCCGACGACCCGGCCCGCCGTGTCGTGCGGCTCACCAACCCGCTCAACGACGAGGAGCCCGCGCTCCGCACGTCGCTGCTGCCGGGGCTGCTGGCCGCGCTGCGGCGCAACGACGGCCGGGGCTCGCACGACCTGGCCCTCTTCGAGACGGGTCTCGTCTTCCTCCCGCGCGAAGAGCAGGGCGTCGCCGGTCATCTGCCGGTCGACCGTCGTCCCACCGCGCAGGAGCTGGCGTCGCTGGACGCCGTGCTGCCCGAGCAGCCGCGCCATGTCGCCGTCGTCCTCGCGGGCGCCCGCGAGCAGGCCGGCTGGTGGGGCAGGGGCCGTCCGGCGGACTGGGCCGACGCCGTCGAGGCGGCGCGCACGGTCGCCCGCGAGGCCGGCGTCGAACTGGTCGTCCGCAAGGGCCAGTACGGGCCGTGGCATCCCGGCCGGTGCGCCGAGTTCGCGGTGGTCGTGGACGGCGCGGAGCGGGTCGTCGGTCACGCCGGCGAGCTGCACCCGCGAGTGCTGAAGGCGCTGGGCCTGCCCGCCCGCACCTGCGCGATGGAGCTGGACCTCGACGTCCTCGAGGAGGTCGGCGACGACACCCCGCAGGCGCCGGGCATCTCCTCCTTCCCCGTCGCCACGCAGGACGTCGCCCTCGTCGTCGACGGGTTCGTCCCGCACGCCGAGGTCGAGGCCGCGCTGCGCGAGGGCGCGGGCGAGCTGCTGGAGGCGATCCGGCTGTTCGACGTGTACGAGAACGCGGAGCAGCTGGGCGACGGGCGCAAGTCGCTCGCCTACGCGCTGCGCTTCCGCGCCGCCGACCGGACGCTGACGGTCGACGAGGCGTCGGCGGCGAGGGACGCGGCGGTGGCCCTGGCCGGCGAGCGCACCGGAGCCGTCCTGCGCGGCTGACCACGGCGGACCACACCGACGGCGCGGCTCCTTCCTCCCTTCGCGGGGGGCAGGGGGCCGCGCCGTCGGCCGTGTGACCCGAATCGCCGGGCCGCCGCTTTTCGAGGGGGAGCCGACGGCCCGGCGAACCCCTTGCGAGGCATTCCAGTCAAACCGACCGGAAACGCTCGGCGACAGTGCGCACACCCGGCGATCGCAGGCATTCCGTTCGCACCCCGTGTGAAGGCCGTGCCACTAGGCTGACGGCATCGAGGTACCGGGGGGCCACCCATGCAGCCCAACACTCTGCTCGACGCGATCCTGGACGAGGCGGGCATCTCGCACGCCGGCCTCGCCGCCCACGTCAACCAGGCCGGCCGGGCCCGCGGGCTGGCCCTGCGCTACGAGCACACGGCGGTGGCCCGGTGGCTGAAGGGGCAGCGGCCGAGGGGCCAGGTGCCGGACCTGATCTGCGAGGTGCTCGCGGGCCGGCTGCACCGTCCGGTCACCCTCGACGACATCGGGCTCGGCGTCCCCGGCGAGTCGTCCGCCCCGCACGGCACCTCGCTCTCCGGGTTCGTCGAGCGGGCCACCGCGCTGTGGCGCTCCGACGAGCAGCAGCGTCCGCACATCCTGGGCGCGCCCGCCGTCACCGGCACGCCTGCCGTGATGCCGGTCTGGGAGTGGGAGAACCCGCCGGAGGACGTGGACGTCTCGCGCGGCGGCCGGCATCGCGTCACCTCCGCGGACCTGGAGATGCTGCGGGCCGCCCGTACGCACTACGAGCAGCTGTACCGCAAGGCCGGCGGCATCGCGACGCGCAGTCGCATCGTCGGCTTCCTGAACGCCGAGGCCGCCCCGCTGCTGCGCGGCAGCTACACCGACGAGACGGGCCGTCAACTGCACCGGGCGACCGGGGGGTTGGTGGCGGTCGCCGGGATCTGCGCCTACGACTCGGACGCGCACGGACTGGCCCAGCGCTACTTCCACCAGGCGCTCAGACTGGCGAAGGCCAGCGGGGACCGGGGGCTCGGGGCCTACGTCATCGCCCTCCTCGTCAACCAGTCGCTGTTCATGCGGGAGTACCGGCAGGCGGTCGCCTTCGCGGAGGCCGCGCTGCGGGCGGCGGGCAAGCACATCACGCCCGCTCTCGCCTCGGACCTGTACGCGATGCAGGCCAAGGCGTACGCGCACCTCGGCGACGGCACGAGCGCCCTGTCGTGCATCCGGCGTGCGGAGACGGCCGCCGATCGCATCCTGCGTGGACGCGAGCCCGACGAGACGGGCTATGTCCAGCCGGGCCTGGTCAACGTCCAGGTGGCGGAGGCGCTGCTCAGCCTCGGCGACCTGGCCGCGGCCGCCGAGCACGCGGCGGCCGCCGTCGGCACCCCGGCGCACGACCGGGGCCGGGTGCACCGGCTGGCCATGCTCAGCACGATCGAGCTGCGGCAGGGCAATCCCGACAAGGCGGTGGTCACCGCGATGGAGATGGCCGAACAGGCCCGGGGGATGGAGTCGCAGCGGCTGCGCGACAGACTCCGGGCGGTGCGCGAGCACCTGGTGCGCAGCGGCTGCGCCGGCACGGCCGAGGCCGCCGAACTCATCGACGGGGCGCTGCGCGTACCGCTGTAGACGGGGCCGGCCGCCACCGTCGACGCATGGTTCCTGCTGCGATATTGCCACTTACTCGACGGAAGGTGGCAGAACCGTGCAGTGGACGAAACAGAACGAGCAAACTGTGTATGAAAACCGCTGGTTCAGCGTCAACCTGGCAGATGTGGAGCTGCCCGACGGTCGGCACCTCGACCACTTCCTCATACGGCTGAGGCCGGTCGCCGTGGCCACGGTCGTGAACGCGGCGAACGAGGTGCTCCTGCTGTGGCGGCACCGTTTCATCACCGACAGCTGGGGCTGGGAGCTCGCGGCGGGCGTGGTCGAGGACGGCGAGGACGTCGCCCGCGCCGCCGCCAGGGAACTCGAGGAGGAGACCGGCTGGCGGCCGGGGCCGCTGCGCCACCTGATGAGCGTGGAGCCGTCCAACGGGCTCACCGACGCCGTCCACCACATCTACTGGTCGGACCGCGGGGAGTACGTGGGGCATCCGGTGGACGACTTCGAGTCGGACCGCCGGGAGTGGGTTCCCCTGGAGGCCGCCCCCGACCTGGTCGCCCGGGGGGAGGTCCCGGCCGCCAACATGGCGGCGGCGCTGATGCTGCTGCACCACCACAGGATCGGCTGAGCCCGTGGCCCCGGACCCCGCGGGCCCGCCCGGGTGCGCGTGCGGGGCGCGGGCACACCCGGCGGGTGAACGCCGAGGGCCCGGCGCCGCACGAGCAGCGCCGGGCCCGTCCCGCACGGGGTCGGCCGTCAGTACGTGTAGAAGCCCGAGCCGGTCTTGCGGCCGAGGCGGCCGGCGTCGACCATGCGCTGGAGCAGCGGGGGAGCGGCGTACAGCGGCTCCTTGTACTCGTCGTACATGCTCTGCGCCACCGAGGCCACGGTGTCCAGGCCGATCAGGTCGGACAGCTTGAGCGGGCCCATCGGGTGGGCGCAGCCCATCTCCATGCCGTTGTCGATGTCCTCGCGGCTGGCGATGCCCGTCTCGAACATCCGGATCGCGGAGAGCAGATACGGGATCAGCAGGGCGTTGACCACGAAGCCGGAGCGGTCCTGGGCGCGGATCGCGTGCTTGCCCAGCACCTTCTCCGCGAACAGCTGCGCCCGGCCGAGCGTGCCCTCGGAGGTGGTCAGCGCCGGGATCAGCTCGACCAGCTTCTGCACCGGGGCCGGGTTGAAGAAGTGCACGCCGACGACCTGGTCGGGCCGCGAGGTGGCGACCGCCAGCTTCACCAGCGGGATGGAGGAGGTGTTGGAGGCGAGGATCGCGTCGGGGCGGGTCACCACCTGGTCGAGGACCTGGAAGATCTCCGTCTTGACCTGCTCGTTCTCCACCACCGCCTCGACGACCAGATCGCGGTCGGCGAACTCGCCGAGGTCCGTGGTGAAGCTCAGGCGCGCCAGCGTCGCGTCGCGCTCCTCGTCGGAGATCTTGCCGCGCTCGGCGGCCTTGGCCAGGGAGTTGAACAGCCGGGTACGGCCGATCTCCAGGGCTTCGCCGGTGGTCTCGGCGACCTTGACGTCGAGACCGGCGCGGGCGCAGACCTCGGCGATGCCCGCCCCCATCTGGCCGCAGCCCACCACTCCGACCCGTTCGATGTCGGTCACATCGTCCCTTTCGCCGCGCTGACTTCGTTGGCAGGGGCACGCCCACCGGATTCCGTCAGGCCTGCTCCGATCGTGCACGTTACTAGCAAGTATCGATGATCGATCGCCGGGGTGGGGGCATGCTGGGGCCCGACACGATCCGTGACCGTACGGATCCGCGGAGTATGTGGGGATGTGTGCGATGGGGCGACTGACCCGGCGGGCGTTCGCGCTGGCAGCGCTGTCGGCGTTCACCACGACGGGTGCGGCGGCCGCTCCCGCGGGGGAGCGAAGAGCGACGACCGAGATGCGGGGGATGTGGCTGGCGACCGTCTCCAACCGCGACTGGCCGTCCCGCTCCGGCCTGTCCGCCGCGGCGCAGCGCGCCGAACTGATCGCGCTGCTCGACCTGGCGGTCAGCAGACGGCTGAACACGGTGGTCTTCCAGGTGCGCCCCACCGCCGACGCGCTGTGGCCCTCGCCGTACGAGCCGTGGTCCCAGGTGCTCACCGGCGTCCAGGGCCGCTCGCCCGGCTGGGACCCGCTGGGCACGGCCGTCACGGAGGCCCACGCGCGCGGACTGCAGCTGCACGCCTGGTTCAACCCCTACCGCGTCGCCACCCACGACGACCCCACGAGGCTCGTCGCCTCCCATCCCGCACGCAGGAATCCGGACTGGCTCGTCCCGTTCGGCGGGAGGCTCTACTACAACCCGGGCCTGCCGGAGGTCCGCGCTTTCGTCCAGGACGCCATCCTGGACGCGGTCCGCAAGTACCCCGTGGACGCCGTGCACTTCGACGACTACTTCTACCCGTACCCGGTGGCCGGCCAGACCTTCGACGACGAGGCCGCCTACGACGCCCACGGCGGCGCCTTCTCCAGCCGGGCCGCCTGGCGGCGCGACAACGTCGACCGGCTGGTGCTGGAGACCGCCGCGCGGATCAAGGCCGTACGGCCCACGACCCAGTTCGGCATCAGCCCGTTCGGGGTGTGGCGCAACGCCTCCACCGACCCGCGCGGCTCCGCCACCCGGGCGCTGCAGTCGTACGACGACATCCACGCCGACACCCGCAAGTGGGTGCGCCAGGGGTGGATCGACTACGTCGTGCCGCAGCTGTACTGGAACATCGGGCTGTCGGCCGCCGACTACGCCAAGCTCGTGCCCTGGTGGGCGGAGGTGGCGAGGGGCAGCCGCACCCGGCTGTACATCGGCGAGGCCCTCTACCGGGCGGGCGATCCCACGCAGCCCGCGGCCTGGCAGGACCCGGCCGAGCTGTCGGACCACCTCGACCTGGCGGCCCGGCATCCCGAGGTGCGCGGCCATGTCTTCTTCGCCGCCAAGGACGTGCGGACGGACCGGATCGGGGCGATGCAGAAAGTGGTCTCCGACCACTACCCGAGTCGGGCGGAGGCTCCGCGGTGAGCCGGGGCCGCGGAGCCCGCGCCGCGTGTCACGACCGGGGCTCCCCGGCCGACCTGTGACGGATCTCGGTGTCGGGGCCGGGTGAGCACACACCGACGTGCCCGTCCTCGAAGCGGACGCGGTACGGGGGGCTGCCCGCCTGGCCCATCACCTCGAGGATCTCGCCGACCTTGTCGTGTTGCCCGACCACCCTGCCGTGCTGGACGAACTGGTCGCCCTCGGTTGCGCGCATCTGTGGGCCCTCCTCACCGGGTGCGGGAGCGGCGGCGCGTTCCTGGACTAGCCGCGCGCCCGCTGTGTGACGGCGATGCAGACGAGCACGGCTGCCGCCGTCAGCGGAGCGGCGGGCGTGAGGTGCTCGCCCAGCAGCAGCACCGACCACACCAGTGTGAGCAGCGGCTGGGCCAACTGCAACTGGCTGGCCTTGGGAACGCCGATGGCCGCCATGCCGCGGTACCAGACCACGAGGCCGAGGAACTGCGAGCCCGCCGCGACCCACAGCAGCCCGGTCACGCTGTGCACGGTCAGGTCGGCGCTCTCGTGGGCGAGCGCCAGCCAGGCCGCGGGCACTCCGACGGGCAGGCAGAGCACCAGCGCCCAGCCGATGACCTGCCAGCCCGGCATCACCCGGGCCAGCCTGCCGCCCTCGGTGTAACCGGCGGCGCACACCAGCAGCGCCCCGAACAGGTACAGGTCGGCCGTGGTCAGGGCCCCGCCGCTCTGCTGCACGGTGAACGCGGCGACCGCGCAGGCGCCGGCCACGGCCGCCGCCCAGAACGTGCGGGACGGGCGCACACCCATGCGCAGGGCGGACAACAGCGCCGTCGTCAGCGGCAGCAGACCGACCACGACGGCGGCGTGCGCGGTGGTGGACGTCCGCAGGGCGAGCGTGGTGAGCAGCGGGAAGCCGACGACCACCCCGCCGGCGACGACGGCGAGCCCCGCCCAGTGCCGCCGGGCGGGCGGCGGGATGCGCAGCGCGAGCAGACAGGCGCCCGCGATCAGAGCGGCCAGGACGCTGCGCACGGCGACCAGCGCCCACGGGCCGAAGCCCTCCAGTCCCCAGGCGGTGGCGGGGAAGGTCAGGGAGAAGGCGACGACCCCGAGGGCGGCCTGCAGGGTGCCGTGACCGCTCGGCCGGGAGGTGTTGACCGCTATCGCCGTCGGTGCAGTAGCGCTACTCTGTACTGTCATGCAAGAGCGTAGCAGTGTGGGTGAGCTGGCGGATCGGCTGCGGAAGGAGCTCGACCGCTACTCTCCCGGTGGAAAGCTCCCGTCGAGCCGGGCCCTGGTCGAGAGATTCCGGGTGAGCCCGGTGACCGTGTCGCGGGCGCTGGCGCAGCTGGCCGCGGAGGGCCTGGTGGTGACCCGGCCCGGCGCGGGCGCCTTCCGGACCCGGCCGACGCGCGCCGCGGCCGCGCCCGCGGCGGACACCTCCTGGCAGGAAGTCGCGCTCAGCGCGGACGGAGCCGCCGACCTGGTCCCGCGTTCGGTGGACGCCTCGGGCGTCACGGTGTCGCTGGCCGCTCCGCCGCCCGGTGTGATCGAGTTCAACGGCGGCTATCTGCACCCCTCGCTGCAGCCGGAACGCGCGATGGCGGCGGCCCTGGCGAGGGCCGGGCGGCGTCCCGGAGCCTGGGGGCGGCCGCCCATGGAAGGGCTGCCCGAGCTGCGCGAGTGGTTCGCCCGGGCCATCGGCGGCTCGCTCACCGCGGCCGAGGTGCTGGTGAGCGCCGGCGGCCAGGCCGCGCTCACCACCGCCCTGCGCGCCCTCGCCCCGCCCGGCGCACCGGTCCTGGTCGAGTCGCCGACCTACCCCGGCATGCTGGCGATCGCCCGGTCGGCGGGGCTGCGCCCGGTGCCGGTGCCGGTCGACCCGCACGGGGTGCGACCACAGCTGCTCGCCGACGCGTTCCGGGCCACCGGCGCCCGGGTGTTCGTCTGCCAGCCGCTGTTCCAGAACCCGACCGGCGCCGTGCTCGCCGCCGACCGGCGCCCGCAGGTGCTCCGCATCGCCCGGGAGGCGGGCGCGTTCGTCGTCGAGGACGACTTCGTGCGCCGCCTCGCCCACGAGGACGCCGGGCGGCTGCCGAGGCCGCTGGTCGCCGACGACCCCGACGGCGTCGTCGTGCACGTCGGTTCGCTGACCAAGGCGACCTCGCCGAGCTTCCGGGTCAGCGCGCTGGCCGCGCGTGGACCGGTCCTGGAGCGGCTGCGCGCCATCCAGGTCGTCGACACCTTCTTCGTGCCCCGCCCGCTGCAGGAGGCGGCGCTCGAACTGGTCGGCTCGCCCGCCTGGCCCCGACATCTGCGGACCGTCGCCGCCGAGTTGCGCAGCAGGCGGGACGCGATGACCTCCGCCCTGCGGCTGCGACTGCCCGAACTCGAGCTGCCGCACATCCCGTCCGGCGGCTACCACCTGTGGCTGCGGCTGCCCGACGGGGCCGGGGACGCCTCCAGCGCCCTCGGCTCACAGACCGAGGCGGCGTTCACGGCCGCCGCCCTGCGGGCCGGCGTCGCCCTCACTCCCGGCCGGCCCTACTTCAGCGCCGAGCCCCCGGCCGCCCACGTACGGCTGAGCTTCGCCGCCGTCGCCGGGACGGAGGAGATCGCCGAGGGCGTCCGGCGGCTGCGGGCGGCGTGCGACGAGGCGCTGCCCGCAAACCGTTCGACAGCGTGAACGCCGTCCTGTGAGGATCCGGCCATGACTGCCACGGACGCCACCAACCGGATCCCGGCCCTCGCCGAGGGACACGAGATCTCCACCGACCCCGCCCGCCTCGACGCCGAGCGCGTGCACCGCTGGCTGTCCACGGACGCGTACTGGGCGTCCGGCCGCGAGCGGGAGAAGCAGGACCGGGCGATCGACGCCTCGCTGAACTTCGGCGTGTACGACACGGCGTCCGGCGAGCAGGTCGCCTACGCGCGGGTCGTGACGGACCTCGCGACCTTCGCATGGCTGTGCGACGTCTACGTGGACCGCGCGGCGCGGGGGAAGGGCATCGGCACCGCGCTGGTCGCCGCCGTCCGCGAGCACCTGCGTCCCCATGGCCTGCGGCGCATCCTGCTCGCCACCCACGACGCGCACGGGGTGTACCGGCAGGTCGGCTTCGAGGCGCTGGAGAAGCCCGACAACTGGATGGCGCTGATCTTCGACAAGCCCGGCACGGTATGACCGCGCTGTTTTCTGGCGACTTGTCCCACGGACCTTGACCCGTCGGTAAGTTTTCTTCCGGTCGTCCGCCGACACCCCTTGACCTGCGCAGTTACGCGGCCCACCATCTCCGCATGCCACTTCGGGTCACTTTCGTCGCCGCCGCTCGCAGCTCCCCGCTGCTCGCGGAGCGCTTCGAGGACGACCGGCCGCTGGACCCGGCGGGCTGGGGCGAGGTGCAGCGCGCGGCCGGCGAGCTGCTGCCGCTCGCCGCCGCCGAGCTGCGCTACTGCTCGCCGACCCCGCGCAGCCGCGCGACCGGGGACGCGCTCGGGTACGCCCCGCTGGTGCAGCTCGCGCTGCGCGACTGCGACATGGGCCGCTGGCGCGGGTTCACGCTCGGCGAGGCGATGGCGCGGGAGCCCGCGGCCGTGGACGCCTGGCTGGCCGACCCCCTGGCGACCCCGCACGGCGGCGAGTCCCTGCTCGCGTTCATCTCGCGGGTGGGCGGCTGGCTCGACACCCGGCCGGTGGAGGACGGCTGCCGCATCGTCGCCGTCGCCGAGCCGAGCGTGATCCGCGCCGCCCTGGTGTACGCGCTGAAGGCGCCGCCCGCGACGTACTGGAACATCGACGTGCGCCCGCTGTCCACGACCACCGTCACCGGCCGCGGAGGCCGCTGGAACCTGCGCCTCGAAGGAGCGCCGGTTCAGCCCACGCGCGCGTAGTCGGTGACGAGGAGCAGGTCCTTGGCGGGTCCGGCCACGCGCCAGACCGACCGCCAGCGGTCCGCGTCACGGACGGTGAACTCGCCCCGGTAGAGGTCCGCCGAGCAGGGGTGGTCGGCCACGTGGCGTCCGGTCGTGAGATCCAGGTCGTGGAAGGGGCGGCCGTCGGCGAACCGCACGTCGGCCGTGCCGGGTCGTGACCCCGGCAGAAAGCGCAGCGTGCGCGCGGCGGGCCGGGCGACGCCGAGCCAGACGAACGTGCCGCACTCCTCGTGCAGCAGCCCACCGCCCACAGGCGACCCGCCGTCGGCAGGCGACCCGTCGTAGGCAAGCGGTCCGCCGCCCGGGCGCGGTCCGCCGTCCTCCCCGGGGTCGTCGCGGTGCGGCGCGCCGAACACCGTGACGCCCTCGAAGCGGCCCTCGCCGCCGCCCGCCAGGTCCCGCACCGACCGCTCCACCCGCCAGCTCCCCGCGAGGTACGCCAGCACGTCCGGCACTGGCCGGAACTCGCCCATGGGACGCCGCCCTCCGTCACTCCCGCCGCCGCACGCCCCATTGACGTGCCTCGGTCACCTCCCTATCTTGCCGTTCGCAGTGCTGATCATCGTTTGGTATCTCGAACGACTCGCAGAGAACTCCCCCCATCGAGCCGCGGAGTCATTCATGTCACGCAGCACCACCCGCACCATGCGCACCACCCGCACCGCGCACGCCACCCGCTCCGCCCGAACGCGCTGGAGAATCGGCCTTCCCGTCACCGCCCTGCTGACCGCCGCCGCCCTCCTCCCGGCCCCGGCGCACGCCGAGTCCGTGACCGACTACACCATCAGCGTCGACCCGTCCGCCAAGGGGGCGAAGATCGACGACACGATGTACGGCGTCTTCTTCGAGGACATCAACCGGGCGGCCGACGGCGGCCTGTACGCCGAACTCGTGCAGAACAGGTCCTTCGAGTACGCCGCCGTCGACAACAGGTCGTACACCCCGTTGACCTCCTGGGCGGTCGAGGGCGCGGCACAGGTCCTGAACGACGCCGGCCGTCTCAACGACCGCAACCGCAACTACCTCTCGCTGGGCGCGGGCTCGTCGGTGACGAACTCCGGGTACAACACCGGCGTCCGGGTCGAGCAGGGCAAGAAGTACGACTTCTCGGTATGGGCCCGCGCCGAGGACGGCGCCACCCTCACCGTGAGCCTCCAAGACGCCGGCGGCGCGCTGGCCGCCGCCCGCACGGTGGCCGTCCGCAAGGGCGGCTGGTTCCGCTACCAGGCGTCCTTCACCGCCCTGCGCACCAGCAGCGACGGCCGGCTGACGGTGGGCTCCTCGGCCGCGGCCGCCCTCGACATGGTGTCGCTGTTCCCCCGGGAGACCTACCGCAACGAGCCCAACGGACTGCGCAAGGACCTCGCCGAGAAGGTCGCCGCCCTGCACCCCGGGTTCGTCCGCTTCCCCGGCGGATGCCTGGTGAACACCGGTTCCATGCAGGACTACAGCGAGGCGTCCGGCTGGCAGCGCGCCCGCTCCTACCAGTGGAAGGACACCGTCGGACCCGTCGAACAGCGCGCCGTCAACTCCAACTTCTGGGGCTACAACCAGAGTTACGGCCTCGGCTACTACGAGTACTTCCGCTTCGCCGAGGACGTCGGCGCGATGCCGTTGCCCGTGGTCCCCGCTCTGGTCACCGGCTGCGGCCAGAACCGGGCGGTCGTCGACGAGGCGCTGCTCAAGCGGCACATCCAGGACACCCTGGACCTCATCGAGTTCGCCAACGGCCCGGTCACCTCCCCCTGGGGCAGGAAGCGCGCGCAGATGGGCCACCCTCGGCCCTTCGGGCTGACCCACCTCGAGGTCGGCAACGAGGAGAACCTGCCCGTCGAGTTCTTCGCCCGCTTCAAGGAGTTCCGCTCCGCGGTCGAGGCGAAGTACCCGGACGTCACCGTCATCTCCAACTCCGGTCCCGACGACTCGGGTTCGACCTTCGACACGGCCTGGCAGCTCAACCGGGACGCCAAGGTCGGCATGGTCGACGAGCACTACTACAACAGTCCGCAGTGGTTCCTGCAGAACAACGACCGCTACGACTCCTACGACCGCGGCGGCCCCAAGGTCTTCCTCGGCGAGTACGCCTCCCAGGGCAACGCCTTCAAGAACGGCCTGGCCGAGGCCGCGTTCATGACCGGCCTCGAACGCAACGCCGACGTCGTCAAGCTCGCGTCCTACGCGCCGCTGTTCGCCAACGAGGACTACGTCCAGTGGCGCCCGGACCTGGTGTGGTTCAACAACCACGCCTCCTGGAACTCCGCCAACTACGAGGTCCAGAAGCTGTTCATGACCAACGTCGGCGACCGTGTGGCGCCCTCGACGGCCACCGGCACGCCCTCCCTCCAGGGCCCGATCACGGGCGCCGTCGGCCTGTCGACCTGGGCGACCAGTGCGGCGTACGACGACGTGCGGGTGACCGGCGCGGACGGCGCGTCGCTGCTGAGCGACGACTTCTCCGGCGACGCCTCGCGGTGGACGCACACCGGCGGCGGCAGCTGGTCGCTGCAGGACGGGCAGTACGTGCAGACCGACGCCGCCGCCGAGAACACCATGGTCTCGGCCGGTGACGCCGCCTGGCACGACTACGACCTGCACGTGAAGGCGGTCAAGAAGTCCGGCAAGGAAGGGTTCCTCGTCGCGTTCGGCGTCAAGGACACCGGCAACTACTACTGGTGGAACCTGGGCGGCTGGAACAACACCCAGTCCGCCGTCGAGCAGGCCGTGGACGGCGGAAAGTCGACGCTGATCTCCAAGCCCGGCTCCGTCGAGACGGGCCGCGCCTATGACGTCGACGTCAAGGTGCGCGGCCGCCAGGTGACGCTCTACCTCGACGGCCAGGAGTGGGGCAGCTTCACCGACGACAAGCCGGCCGAGCCGTTCCGGCAGGTCGTCACCAAGGACCGCAAGACCGGCGACCTGATCGTCAAGGTCGTCAACGCGCAGTCCTCGGACGCCCGCACGGCGATCGACCTCGGCGGCGCCAAGGTCGCCTCCAGGGCGAAGGCGATCACCCTCGCCGCGGCCCCGGACGCGGTCAACACGGAGACCGGCACGCCGGTCGCTCCGGTGACCTCCACCGTCACCGGAGTCTCCGGGAGGTTCACCTACACCTTCCCGGCGAACTCGATCACCTTCCTGCGTATCCGGCAGCGGTAGCGGGCAGCGGCAGCGATCCCGGCGGGCAGGGGCGGGCCACCGCTCGGCCACCGCTCACGCCCGCCGGGATCACACCCGTCACGTCCGACGGCGCTGTCGCCTCCCCGTGTCGCCCGGTCGGTCGCAAACGATCACTCGAACCCCTTGCCTGATTGCATAAAAGTGCATCGAAACGTATAGTCATGCCATCCAGGAGGAGGAGTCATGGTGGTACGTGCGGCGGTGGCCGGAGCGAGCGGGTACGCGGGCGGAGAGCTGCTGCGCCTGCTCCTTACGCACCCCGAGGTCGAGATCGGCGCCCTGACCGGCCATTCCAACGCCGGGCAGAGGCTGGGCGGACTCCAGCCGCACCTGCTGCCGCTGGCCGACCGTGTGCTCCAGGAGACCACCCCCGAGGTCCTCGCCGGACACGACGTCGTCTTTCTCGCCCTGCCGCACGGCCAGTCCGCGGCCGTGGCCGAGCAGCTCGGCCCGGAGGTCCTCGTCGTCGACATGGGCGCCGACTTCCGGCTGAAGGACCCGGCCGACTGGGAGCGGTTCTACGGCTCCGCGCACGCCGGGACCTGGCCCTACGGCCTCCCCGAACTGCCGGGCGGCCGCGCGGCGCTGGAGGGGTCCAAGCGCATCGCGGTCCCCGGCTGCTATCCGACGGCCGTCTCGCTCGCGCTCTTCCCGGCGTACGCGGCGGGCCTGACCGAGCCGGAGGCCGTGATCGTCGCCGCCTCGGGCTCCTCCGGCGCCGGCAAGGCGGCCAAGCCGCACCTGCTGGGCTCCGAGGTCATGGGGTCCATGTCGCCGTACGGCGTGGGCGGCGGTCACCGGCACACCCCGGAGATGATCCAGAACCTCAGCACCGCCGCGGGAGAGCCGGTCTCCGTCTCCTTCACGCCCACCCTCGCGCCGATGTCCCGCGGCATCCTCGCCACGTGCAGCGCCAAGGCCAGGCCCGGCGTCACCGCCGAGTCCGTGCGCGCCGCCTACGAGAAGGCCTTCGCCGACGAGCCGTTCGTCCACCTCCTCCCCGAGGGGCAGTGGCCCGCGACCGCCTCCGTCTACGGCTCCAACGCCGTCCAGGTGCAGGTCGCGTACGACGGGGCCGCGGATCGCGTCATCGTCGTGAGCGCCATCGACAACCTGACCAAGGGCACCGCCGGCGGCGCCCTGCAGAGCATGAACATCGCCCTCGGCCTCGACGAGACCACCGGGCTTTCCACGATCGGAGTCGCACCGTGAGCGTCACGGCAGCCAGGGGATTCACAGCGGCGGGCATCGCCGCCGGGATCAAGGAGAACGGCAACCCGGACCTGGCCCTCGTGGTCAACGGCGGGCCCCGCCGCGCAGCCGCCGGCGTCTTCACCTCCAACCGTGTGAAGGCCGCGCCCGTGCTGTGGTCCGAGCAGGTCCTCAAGAGCGGCGAACTGACCGCCGTCGTGCTGAACTCCGGCGGCGCCAACGCGTGCACCGGGCCCAAGGGCTTCCAGGACACGCATGCGACGGCCGAGAAGGTCGCCGAGGCGCTGGACATCGGCGCGGGCGAGGTCGCCGTCGCCTCCACCGGCCTCATCGGCGTCCTGCTCCCCATGGACAAGCTGCTGCCGGGGATCGAGACCGCCGCAGGTCAGCTCTCCGAGCACGGCGGCGAGAAGGCCGCCATCGCCATCAAGACGACGGACTCCGTCCACAAGACGTCCGTGGCCCAGGGCGACGGCTGGACCGTCGGCGGCATGGCCAAGGGCGCCGGCATGCTCGCCCCCGGCCTCGCCACCATGCTGGTCGTCCTCACCACCGACGCCGACGTCGACAGCGGGACCCTGGACAAGGCGCTGCGCGACGCCACCCGGGTCACCTTCGACCGCGTCGACTCCGACGGCTGCATGTCCACCAACGACACCGTGCTGCTGCTCGCCTCCGGCGCCTCCGGCGTCGCTCCGTCGTACGAGGAGTTCGCCGCGGCCGTGCGCACCGTGTGCGACGACCTCGGCCAGCAGCTCATCCGCGACGCCGAGGGCGCCAGCAAGGACATCAAGATCGAGGTCGTGGGCGCCGCCAGCGAGGACGACGCCGTCGAGGTGGGCCGCTCGATCGCCCGCAACAACCTCCTCAAGTGCGCCGTCCACGGCGAGGACCCCAACTGGGGCCGGGTGCTGTCCGCGATCGGCACCACGAAGGCCGTCTTCGAGCCCGACCGGCTCAACGTCGCCATCAACGGCGTCTGGGTCTGCCGCAACGGCGGCGTCGGCGAGGACCGCGACCAGGTCGACATGCGCTACCGCGAGGTGCACATCGTCGCCGACCTGGCCGCCGGCCCGGAGTCGGCCGTCATCTGGACCAACGACCTGACCGCCGACTACGTCCACGAGAACAGCGCGTACTCCTCATGAGCAACGTGACCCGCAGACACACCGCGCTCCCCAAGGCCCAGATCCTCATCGAGGCGCTGCCCTGGCTGGTCCGCCACAACGGCAAGACCGTCGTCATCAAGTTCGGCGGCAACGCCATGATCGACGAGGACCTGAAGGCCGCCTTCGCCCAGGACGTCGTCTTCCTGCACCACGCCGGCATCAGGCCGGTCGTCGTGCACGGCGGCGGCCCGCAGATCAGCGCCGCCCTCGACCGGCACGGCATCGTCAGCGAGTTCAAGGCAGGCCTGCGCGTCACCACCGAAGAGGCCATGGACGTCGTACGGATGGTGCTCGCCGGGCAGGTCCAGCGCGAGCTGGTCGGCCTGCTCAACCAGCACGGTCCGCTCGCCGTCGGACTGACCGGCGAGGACGCGCACACCATCACCGCCACCAGGCACCAGCCGCAGATCGACGGCGAGCCGGTCGACATCGGGCGGGTCGGCGAGATCACCGCGATCGACACGGGCGCCATCGAGGCACTGCTCGCCGACGGCCGCATCCCGGTCGTCTCGTCGATCGCCCGGAGCCAGGACGACGGACATGTCTACAACGTCAATGCTGATACGGCGGCTGCGGCACTCGCTGCTGCTCTGGGCGCCGAAACCCTCATGGTCCTCACGGACGTCGAGGGCCTCTACGAGGACTGGCCCAACAGCGACGAGGTGATCAGCCGCCTCACCGCCTCCCAACTGGAAAAGCTGCTGCCGGAGTTGAGCTCCGGCATGGTCCCGAAGATGGAGGGCTGTCTGCACGCCGTGCGAGGCGGCGTGACCACCGCCCGGGTCATCGACGGGCGCGTCCAGCACTCGATCCTGCTGGAGATCTTCACCGACGAAGGCATCGGCACGATGGTCGTGCCCGACGGACAGGGGGAGCCGTGAGCGACGCCAACCAGGAACTGACCGCGCGGTGGCAGAGCGCGTTCATGAACAACTACGGCACCCCGCTGCTGCCCCTGGCGCGCGGCGAGGGCAGCCGGGTCTGGGACGCCGACGGCAAGGAGTACCTGGACTTCGTCGGCGGCATCGCGGTGAACGCCCTCGGTCACGCCCACCCGGCCGTCGTCGAGGCCGTGAGCCGGCAGATCGGCTCCCTCGGCCACATCTCCAACTTCTTCATGGCAGAGCCGACCGTCGCGCTCGCCGAACGGCTGCTGCGGCACTTCGGACGGGACGGCAGGGTCTTCTTCTGCAACTCGGGCGCCGAGGCGAACGAGGCCGCCTTCAAGATCGGCCGGCTGACCGGACGGACCCGTGTCGTCGCCACCGAGGGCGCGTTCCACGGCCGGACCATGGGCGCCCTCGCGCTCACCGGCCAGCAGGGCAAGCGGGAGCCGTTCCTGCCGCTGCCCGGCGACGTCACCCATGTCCCGTTCGGCGACGCCCAGGCTCTGGCCGCCGCCGTGACCGAGGAGACCGCGCTCGTCGTCCTCGAGCCGATCCAGGGCGAGCTGGGCGTCGTCGTGCCGCCCGCCGGGTATCTGAAGGCCGCCCGCGCCATCACCGCGGCGACCGGCGCGCTGCTGGTCCTCGACGAGGTGCAGACCGGCGTCGGCCGGACCGGGCAGTGGTTCGAGTACCAGGCCCACGAGGGCGTCCTGCCGGACGTCGTCACGCTGGCGAAGGGCCTCGGCGGCGGACTGCCGCTGGGCGCGACGGTCGCCTTCGGCCGGGCGGCGGACCTGCTGCAGCCGGGCCAGCACGGGACCACCTTCGGCGGCAACCCGGTCGCCTGCGCCGCCGGCCTCGCCGTCCTCGAGACGATCGAGAACGAGGGGTTGCTGGAGAACGTCAAGCGGCAGAGCGAGAAGTTGCGGGACGGAATCGAGGCCCTCGGCCACCCGTTGATCGATTATGTCCGGGGGGCCGGCCTCCTCCTGGGTATCGTGCTCACCGAGCCCCTCGCGCCCCAGGTGCGTCAGGCGGCTCAGGAGGCCGGGTTCCTGGTGAACGTGCCCGCCCCCGACGTCATCCGGCTGATGCCGCCGCTGAACCTCGGCGACGGCGAGGCGGAGGCGTTCCTCGGGGCGCTGCCCGGCATCCTCGACGCAGTGAACGGGGACCGATCCGGAGAATGAGACGACGATGAGTCAGGCGCAGGACCATGAGCACCCGGGAGCCAACGGGCCCGCCGTGCCGCAGACCCGCACCGCGCGCCACCGCCGGATCGTGGACATCCTCAACCGGCAGGCCGTGCGCTCGCAGAGCCAGCTGGCGAAGCTGCTGTCGGACGACGGGCTGAGCGTCACCCAGGCGACGCTCTCCCGGGACCTGGACGAGCTGAACGCGGTCAAGATCCGCAACACCGACGGCGACCTGATCTACGCGGTGCCCAGCGAGGGGGGATTCCGCACCCCTCGGGCGCCGCTCGGGGAGTCGGCGAAGGAGGAGCGGATGCGGCGGCTGTCGCAGGAGCTGCTGATCTCCGCGGAGGCGTCCGCCAACCTCGTGGTCCTGCGGACCCCTCCGGGGGCCGCGCAGTTCCTCGCCTCGGCGATCGACCAGGCCGAGCTGCACGACATCCTGGGGACCATCGCCGGCGACGACACGCTGCTGCTGATCAGCCGGGAGGCGACCGGGGGGCAGGCGCTCGCCGATCATCTCCTGCGGTTGGCGCAGAACGGCCACTGACGGCTGCCGCCGGGGGTGGGCCGCTTTCGTGTGCGGGTGCGGGTCCTGTGGGGGTGGGTTGCGCAGTTCCCCGCGCCCGTATGCCGTGGGTTGCCCGGGTGGGTCGCTGCGGGTCCGGTGGGGCTTGTTGCGCAGTTCCCCGCGCTCCTGAGGGGGTGGGTTGCTCGTGTGGGTCGCTGCGGGTCCGGTGGGGCTTGTCGCGCGGTTCCCCGCGCCCCTATGCCGTGGGTTGCTCGTGTGGGTTGGCCTGCGGGTCCGGTGGGGCTTGTCGCGCAGTTCCCCGCGCCCCTACGGGGTGGGGTGCGGGGGGTTCGCTGGTGGGGTGGGGTCAGCCCAGGCGGGATGCCAGGCCGCCGGTGCAGCGGACCTCGTCGCCTGCGGTGATGAGGAGGGCCTCTACGTCCGGGAGGGACTCCAGCCAGCCCAGCGCCTCCCGCGAGCCCATCGCGAAGGCCGCGGTGGCCCAGCAGTCCGCCCAGGTCAGCCGGGGCGTCACCACCGTCACGGCGACCAGGTCGGTCACCGCGGAACGGCCCGTGCGCGGGTCCACGATGTGGGCGCCGCGCTCAGACGTCCCGGAGGTCGCCACCGCGAGCTCGTCCGCGCCCGCCGCCGAGACCACCGCCGCGAGCCCGCCGGGACGCAGCGGGTCGGACACGCCGACCCGCCACGGCCGCTCGGGCCCGGGGACGCCCAGCAGCTGCACGTCCCCGCCGCCGTTGACGCTCACCCCGCTCACGCCCGCCGCCGCGATCAGCCGGGCCGCACGCTCGGCGGCCCAGCCCTTCACGATGCCCGTGGGGTCGAGCCGGCCCTGGTAGCGCATGCTGAACCAGCCGTCGCTTGCCCGTTCCGCCTCGGCGCCCAGCTCCAGCACCTCGGCCACCTCGGGATCGCACTCCTCGAGCGTCAGCTCGCCGCGCGCCAGCCGGGACACCTGGCTGTCCTCGCGGTAGGTGCTGAACACCTCGTTCACCCGGTGCAGCGAGGCGACCGCCTCGTCCAGCGCCGTCCGCACCGCTTCGGCGTCGCCGCCGCGGACGTCGAAGGAGAAGACGGTCCCCATGACCTCTTCCGCGTGCCGCACCACGGCCGGGGCCGCCGCCGACTCGGCCACCGTGTCAGACACCGGCCTTGTCCAGTGCGGACTGCAGGGACTTCTTGTAGCCCTCGCTGGTGTAGGTGGCGCCGGAGACGGAGTCGATGTCGGCGCTGCCGGCGGCGACCGCTTCCTGGTTGAGCTTGGGGACGGAGAGCTGGGTCTTCTGGTCGCTGGTGCCGCCCTTGGGGGCCTGCACCGCCTCGGCCTTGGTGATCTTGCCGCCGGCGACCGTGATGCGGACCTGCACCGGCCCGTACTGCGTCTGCTCGACGCTGCCGGTGACGGTCTTGGCCTGCGCGGCGCCCGAGGAGCCGGAGGACGAGCCGGACCCGGAACCGCCCGCGTTCCCGGAACCGCCCGCGCTCCCGGAGCCCGACGACGCCCCCTTGCCCGCCTTCGCCTTGTCCAGTGCGGACTGCAGGGACTTCTTGTAGCCCTCGCTGGTGTAGGTGGCGCCGGAGACGGAGTCGATGTCGGCGCTGCCGGCGGCGACCGCTTCCTGGTTGAGCTTGGGGACGGAGAGCTGGGTCTTCTGGTCGCTGGTGCCGCCCTTGGGGGCCTGCACCGCCTCGGCCTTGGTGATCTTGCCGCCGGCCACCGTGATGCGGACCTGCACGGCCCCGTACTGCGTCTGTGCGGCGTCCCCGGTGAACGTGCCGGCGGCCTGCGCGCTCCCGGAGCCCTGGGAGGCCCCGGCGCTCGCGTTCGCCTTGTCGATCGCCGACTGCAGGGACTTCTTGTAGCCCTCGCTGGTGTAGGTGGCGCCGGACACCGTGTCGATGTTCGCGCTCTGCCGGGCGACCACCGCGGCGTTCAGCTTGGGGACGGCCAGCTCCGTCTTCTGGGTGCTGGTGCCGCCCTTGGGGGCCTGCACGGCCTCCGCCTTGGTGATCTTGTTCTGGACGACGGTGATGCGGACCTGCACGGCCCCGTACTGGGTCTGGGCCGCGTCACCGGTCATCGTTCCCGACACGACGGCGCCCGCACCGCCCTGGGCGGCCTCCTGCGCCGCGGCGCCGCCGCCCGCGCCTGCCGCCTGTGCGGCGCCCGGGTCGGTCGAAGGCTTCAGCGACAGCAGCAGCACGACCCCGGACACGGTGGCGGCGGTGGCCAGCACGACCCGCCGAAGCGGGTGACTCTTCCTCATCGCTTACTGAGCTCCTGATTCCCGTTGGTGGCGAGGTTCCCGTGCGTACGGGTCGCTCACATCTCGAACGACTCGTGGTGGATGCGGCGGGCGGGGACCCCGGCGCCGCGCAGCGCCTCGTACACGCCCTGGGCGAAGCCGTTCGGCCCGCACATGAAAACGTCGTGGCTGTCGATGTCGGGGATCTTGCGCTGCAGCGACTCCGCCGAGATGTCGGGGCGCTCCCCGTCGGGGCTGTTGACGGCGTACATCAGCCGCGCCCCGCGCTCGTCGGCGATCTTCGCCAGCTCGTCCCACAGGGCCAGGTCCTGCGTGCTGTTGGCCCGGTACAGCAGGGTGATGTCACCGGCCGCGCCCGGCAGCGTCTCGAACAGCGCCCGCATCGGGGTGATGCCGACCCCGCCGGCCACCAGCAGCACCTTGCCGCGGCTGCGCCGGGAGGCGGTCATCGCGCCGTAGGGTCCCTCGGCCCAGACCTTGGTGCCGGGCGTCAGCTCGCGCAGCGCGGCGCTGTGGTCGCCGATCGCCTTGACGGTGATCCGCAGCAGCTCCGGGCGGGGCGCCGCGGAGAGCGAGTACGGGTGGGAGCTCATGCGCATTCCCGGCGCCATGAACCGCCAGCGGAAGAAGTGACCGGCCTCCGCGCCCATCCGGTGCAGCTTGCGTCCGCCGATCAGCACCGACACGATGCCGGGCGTCTCCTCGATGACCGCCTCGACGTACATGCGGTGGCGCAGGTTCAGCCGCACGGGGGTGATGACCCGGTACCAGACGACCAGTGCGGTGACCGTGCCGTACAGCGCGTACCAGGCGGTCTTCGCGGTCGGCTCGACGGCGAAGTCGTTGCCGGTGGTGATCTGGTGCCAGAACGTCAGGAACACGGCCGCGTACGTCATCAGGTGGATGTGGTACCAGGTGTCGTACGGCATCTTGCGCCGCACCGGGCCGATGGACACCACGCCGATCAGCACCAGCAGACCGGTGCCGATGGCGGCCTTGCCCATGTCGGGCAGCTGGTTCACCGAGTCGACGGTCTGCGAGACGATGTCGCCGAGCGACTTCCCGGCCTGCAGCGCGTATCCCCACATGATGAGGAACACGTGCGCGAAGGTCAGGCAGAGCGTGTACCGGCCGCTCATCGCGTGCCAGCGGGCGACCCGGTCCGAGCCCACCCGGCGCTCCAGGGCGGGCACGCGGGCCATCTGCAGCACGACGAGCGCCATCAGGTACCCGGCGAGCAGACCGGTGATCCGTCCCGCGTTGAGGATCTTGCTGTTGTCGTCCGCGATGTTGGGCGTGTTGTCCCACCACAGCCACAGCACGCCCGCGGCTCCCGCCCAGACGGCGATCAACAGCGGCACGGCCGGGGAGCGGCGCGGACGGATGCGGCGCATCGTCTGGCGGCGGGCGGCACGGCCGCCGGCGATCGTCGTGGTCACTGTTCCTCCGTGGGTGCGGACCCTTGGCCCTCAGATACGGGCCGCGGCCGCGGAGCGTTCAGTTGCGGCGAGAGTCCCACGCGGAGGGTCGCCGACGGACGTGACCGTCGGTAACCGGCGTCGGGGGCGGCGTACGCCCCGGCTCAGTACCGGGTGATCGCGGTCGGCCCGTTCGCCGTGCCGATCGCGATGTGCGGCCGTCCGTCCGGACGGGCCCACGCGAGGATCCGTCCCATCGCCGCGGCTGGTACCGACACGCAACCCGCCGTCGCCCCGCGCCCGTCGACGTGCAGAAAGATCCCCGCGCCCCGATGGCGCACCGGCTTGCGGTAGTTGAAGCCGATGACGAGGGCGTGCGCGTACTGAGCGCGATAGGCGACCAGGTGCTCGGACTCGCCGGCCCGGCAGTCGGCCGGGCGCGGCTCGGTCCACCGGTTGTAGGCGCGGGAGGCGTTGTCCTGGCACCACCAGGAGTCCTCGTGGACCGGGCGGTACGGGTACGACGTCCCGCTCGGCGGCGCCTGGACGCCGAAGGCGAAGGGGAGGTCGTACAGGCCCGTCGGGGTCGTGTCGCCGCCCTGCCGGCGTGCGGCGCCCTCGACGAGGCCCCTCGCGCCGAACCGGGAGGGAGCGGAGCCGGCCCGCACCCATCGCCCGTCCCGAAGGTCCCACCACTCGACGACGCCGACGGAGGAGCCGGTCCCCGGGGCCAGGGCGGTGATCAGCTGGGCGCCGGGGCCCGGATCCGCCATGCGCGCGGGCAGAGGAACCCCACGCGGCGCCGGCGCCCCGGCAGGCGGGGCCGCCCCGGCCCCGGGGGCCGCGCCGAGCGCGAGCAGGGCGGCGACGGCGAGGCAGGCGGCGACACGAGGAGACATGCGAAGACGCTAAGGGCGCACGTCGTCGCCGGCAGTCCGGGAGGGGCCGACCGTGCGTCAGCGCGGCGGCTGCGCCTGCTCTGCCTGCTGCGTCGGCTGTGCGTGTTCTGCGTGCTGCGCGTGCGGCGGGAGCGGTTGCAGCGGCGGGAGCGGGAGGGGCAGCCCGGGCAGGCCGTCGATGCTCGTGGCGATGTGGTCCTTCTTGGCGAAGTACGCGCCGAGCGAGACGTCGTCCTCCCGGGCGAAGCGCTTGCCGTGCAAGGCGCGATCCTCGTCGTAGGTCATGAAGGGCACCGCGTATCCGCAGGTGTCCCGGACGAGTTCGGCGTGCACCACGATGACCGCGCGCAGTCCGTGCGCGCTGGGGTCGATGTCGGGGAAGCGTCCGAGGAGTTCGCCGAAGCGGGGGTCGTCGCGGAAGACCGGCTCGCCCCGGCCGTGCACCCGCACGATGTTCGGCGGCCCCTGGAAGGCGCACCACATCAGGGTGATCCTGCCGTTCTCCCGCAGGTGCGCGACGGTCTCGGCGTTGGAGCCGGCGAAGTCGAGGTAGGCCACGGTGTGCTCGTCGAGCACGGCGAACGACCCCTTGAGGCCCTTGGGGGAGAGGTTGACCGTGCCGTCGCCGGACAGGGGCGCGGTCGCGGTGAAGAAGAGGGGCTGCTCCTCGATGAACGAACGGAGCCTTCCGTCTATGCGCTCGTAGGTCTTTCCCATGGTTCCGAAGTATCCGGGAAAGTATTTCGCGTGTCTAAGGAAATAGGGGGTCTTCCCGTGCGACCGCGTGTACGCGCGCCGCGGCGGCCGCCCCTGGCCGGTGCTGTCCGTCCCGGGGCGGCCGCCGCGCCTGTCACATCACTTGTTCAGCGTGCAGGCGGCGAGGACGTTCAGGCCCTGCGGCTTGGTGCCCTTGCGGCCGATCGAGATGGCGATGCGGTCGATCGTGGACTCGCGCTTGCCCTTCAGGGGGCCGAGGATGGCGTTCTGGACGAAGTTGGGGCCGCCCTGGCCGACGGTGTTCTGCAGGCGGGTGTTGGCCTCGTTGATCTGCGTCTGGAGGAGGGCGAGGTTGCGGTCGACCTCGGCCTTGGCGGTGGCGGGGACCGCGGGCAGTTGCGACGCCACGTCGGGGCAGGTGATCGTGCCGACAGCGCCCGCGTTGCCCGCGTTTCCGGCGTTGCCCTGGTTCCCCTGGTTCCCCTGGTTGCCCTTGTTTCCGTTGTTGCCCTGGCCCTGGTTGCCCTGGCCCTGGTTGCCCTGGCCCTGGTTGCCCTGGTTGCCCTGGTTGCCCTTGTTTCCGTTGTTCGCGTTGCCCGCCGCCGGGGCGGCCGCGCCGCCCGCGTTCAGCGTGCAGGCGGCGAGGGCGTTGAGGCCCTGCGGCTTGGTGCCCTTGCGGCCGATCGAGATGGCGATGCGGTCGATCGTGGACTCGCGCTTGCCCTTCAGGGGGCCGAGGATGGCGTTCTGGACGAAGTTGGGGCCGCCCTGGCCGACGGTGTTCTGCAGGCGGGTGTTGGCCTCGTTGATCTGCGTCTGGAGGAGGGCGAGGTTGCGGTCGACCTCGGCCTTGGCGGTGGCGGGGACCGCGGGCAGCTGCGACGCCACGTCGGGGCAGGTGATCGTGCCGGGACCGGCGGCCAGCGTCTGGGCGTTGGTCGCACCGCCCTTGGACGACGACTCCCCGGCGAGAGCGGAGTTCACGACCACCGCGCCGGTCAGGGCCAGAGCGGCGGCCGCGCCGATGACGACCACACGACGCTTGTTGTACTTCGGAAGAGCCCTGGACATGCGGATGCCTCACTTGGGTCAGGAGTGGGTTCGTTTCACGCGGCCGGCGTTCAGCGGTGAGTACGGGTAAGCGGTTGCCCTTGTTCAAGGGATCTTCAAAAAGTCTTCGCAAGTCATCGGGGCCCCCGCTCCGCGCACGTCGGATTGACGAATCATGCAGAGCTCTGCATAATCATGCAGGTCGGTGAATGCAGCGGTGAGGAGCAACGCAAGTGAGCAGCAACAGCGGTGACGTACGGCTCTGGGGCGGTCGTTTCGCCGACGGTCCCGCCGAGGCCCTGGCGAAGCTGTCCGCGTCCGTCCACTTCGACTGGCGGCTCGCTCCCTACGACATCGCCGGTTCCCGCGCCCACGCGCGCGTGCTGCACAAGGCGGGCCTGCTCACCGAGGACGAGCTGACCCGGATGATCGCGGGCCTCGGCGAGCTCGAGGCGGACGTCGCCGACGGCTCGTTCGTGGGCACGATCGCCGACGAGGACGTCCACACCGCCCTGGAGCGCGGTCTCCTCGAGCGCGTCGGCCCCGACCTCGGCGGCAAACTCCGCGCAGGCCGCTCCCGCAACGACCAGATCGCCACCCTCTTCCGGATGTACCTGCGCGACCACGCCCGGATCGTCGGCGGGCTGATCGCCGATCTCCAGGACGCGCTGGTCGGCCTGGCGGAGGCCCACCCGGACGTGGCCATGCCGGGCCGCACCCACCTCCAGCACGCCCAGCCGGTGCTCTTCGCCCATCACGTGCTCGCCCATGTGCAGTCCCTGTCCCGGGACGCCGAGCGGCTGCGTCAGTGGGACGAGCGCACGGCCGTCTCGCCGTACGGCTCGGGCGCCCTGGCGGGCTCCTCCCTCGGCCTGGACCCGGAGGCCGTGGCCGAGGATCTCGGCTTCGAGCACGGCAGCGTCGGAAACTCCATCGACGGCACCGCCTCGCGGGACTTCGTCGCGGAGTTCGCCTTCATCACCGCGATGATCGGCGTGAACCTCTCCCGGATCGCCGAGGAGATCATCATCTGGAACACGAAGGAGTTCTCCTTCGTGACGCTGCACGACGCCTTCTCCACGGGTTCGTCGATCATGCCGCAGAAGAAGAACCCCGACATCGCGGAGCTGGCGCGCGGCAAGTCCGGCCGTCTGATCGGCAATCTGACCGGGCTGATGGCCACCCTCAAGGCCCTCCCGCTCGCGTACAACCGCGACCTCCAGGAGGACAAGGAGCCGGTCTTCGACTCCTGCGACCAGCTCGAGGTGCTGCTGCCGGCCTTCACCGGCATGGTCGCCACCCTGACCGTGCACCGTGAGCGCATGGAGGAACTGGCCCCGGCCGGCTTCTCGCTCGCCACCGACATCGCCGAGTGGCTCGTCAAGCAGGGTGTGCCGTTCCGTGTCGCGCACGAGGTCGCCGGAGAGTGCGTCAAGGCGGCGGAGGCCGAGGGCAAGGAGCTGGACGAGCTGACGGACGACCAGTTCGCGAAGATCAGCGCCCATCTGACCCCCGAGGTCCGCTCGGTCCTGAACGTCCCGGGCGCGCTGGCCTCCCGCAACGGCCGGGGCGGCACCGCCCCGAGTGCGGTCGCGGTCCAGCTGGCCGAGGTGAAGGCGAACGTGCGCGCGCAACACGACTGGGCCACCGCCAAGCAGTGACACCGGGGTGACACCGGGGCGGCGTGCCCGTTCGGGGTGCGGGGCCCGCGCGCCGGTCACGGCGCTGTCGCGCGGGCCGAGCCCTCGCCGCGCACCCCGCGCGCGGATGTCCCGCCCGCCCCGCACGCCGAAGGGGACGCCGTCGCGGGTTACGTTGGTCGTCAGCCGTACCGGAGCCGACCGAACGGAGCCCGCGATGCCCTTCGCCCGCCTCGCCGCAGCGACCACCCCCACCTGCCACATCGGCTTCGGGCTCGCCGCCGTCGGCCGCCCCGGCTACCTCAACCTCGGCCGTGACCGGGACCTCCCGCGCGACCGCAGCGTCGAGGCCCTCCGCGCCCGTACGCACGAACTCCTGGACGCCGCTTACGCCCAGGGCGTCCGCTACTTCGACGCGGCCCGCTCGTACGGCCGTTCCGAGGAGTTCCTGGCCGGCTGGCTCGCCGCCCGCCCCGACGTCGACGACGTGGTCGTGGGCAGCAAATGGGGGTACACCTACACCGCCGACTGGTCGACGGACGCCGAGACGCACGAGGTCAAGGATCACGGGCTCGCCACCTACGAACGCCAGCGCCGGGAGACGGAAGGCCTGCTCGGCGACCGGCTCGACCTCTACCAGATCCACTCGGTGACCCCGGACAGCCCGGCCCTCACCGACAAGGAGCTGCACGCGAAACTGGCGGAGGCCGCCGCGCGCGGCCGCACGGTCGGCTTCTCCACCAGCGGTCCCGCCCAGGCCGACGCGATTCGCGCCGCGCTCGCCGTGACAGTCGACGGCGAGCCCCTCTTCCGCACCGTCCAGTCGACGTACAACCTCCTGGAGACCTCGGCCGGCCCGGCCCTCGCCGAGGCCCGTGAGGCCGGACTCACGGTGATCGTGAAGGAGGGCATGGCCAACGGGCGTCTCGCCGGTCCGGCCGCACCCGACGTCCTCAGGTCGGTGGCGCAGGAGACGGGTTTGGACTGTGACGCCGTCGCCCTCGCCGTGATCCTGCGCCGACCCTGGGCCGGCGTCGTCCTCTCCGGCGCGGCGACGGCCGCCCAGCTCGCGTCCAATCTGCACGCAGCGGTCGTCGACCTCGACGACGACCAGCTGGACCGGTTGAACGTCCTGTCGGAGGACCCGCAGGCCTACTGGGAGCGGCGCAGCCGACTGCCCTGGCACTGAGCGCCCACCGCGTTCGGGCGGGTTCGCACCTCTGCCGCCACGCTGAGACGCGCACCCTCAGAATGAGACATCCATGTCTCACATGGGCTACTCTTGTCTCATGGCTGTCGATCGTGACCACGTGCTGCGCAGTGCCGCGTCCCTGCTGACCCGAAAATCCACCGCGACGATGGACGAGGTCGCCAAGGCGGCCGGGATCAGCCGGGCCACGCTGCACCGCCACTTCGCCGGGCGCGACGCGCTCGTGCGCGCCCTGGAGTCCCTCGGCATCGCGGAGTGCGAGTCCGCCCTGGAGGCGGCCCGACCGGACGACGGCCCGGCCCCCGACGCCGTACGCCGGCTCGTGCGGGAGTTCGAACCGGCCGCCGCCCTGCTCGCCTTCCTCTACACCGAGAACCAGCTCTTCGAGGGCGAGCAGCAGAATCCGGGCTGGACCCGGATCGACGAGCGCATCGCGGCCTTGTTCCGGCGCGGCCAGGCCGACGGCGACTTCCGCATCGACCTGACCCCCGCCTGGCTCACCGAGGCGCTCTACGGCCTGCTGGCCTCCGGAGCCTGGGCGGTCTCCGAGGGCCGGGTCGCCGGCAAGGACTTCACGCACATGATCACCGAGCTGCTGCTCGGCGGCGCACTGCGCCACTAGGGCCGCGCCGCTCGACACCGCAACCGCTCGACACCGCCACCGCACGTGGGCGCCGACTGCTCGGCGCCCCCATTGACCGACCCAGCTCACGAACAGAGGAACCATGACCAGCACCCTGCAGCCGGCGACCACGACCGAGGCGGTGAAGCGCCCCGACCGTTGGCTGGCGCTGTCCGTCCTCGTGCTCGCCGTGCTGCTGGTGGCCGTCGACGCGACCGTCCTCGGTCTCGCGACCCCGTACATCAGCGAGGACCTCGAACCCTCCGGAGCGCAGCTGCTCTGGATCGGCGACGTCTACTCGTTCGTCATCGCCGGTCTGCTCGTCTCGATGGGCAGCCTCGGCGACCGCATCGGCCGCAAGCGGATCCTGCTCCTCGGCGCCACCGCTTTCGGCCTGATCTCGGTCCTCAACGCCTACGCGACCTCCCCGGAGACGATGATCGCGGCCCGCGCCCTGCTGGGCGTGGCCGGAGCGACCCTCATGCCGGCCACCCTCGCCCTGATCCGCAACCTCTTCCACGACCCGCGCGAACGCAGTCTCGCGGTCGGCATCTGGGGTGCGACGGCCTCGGCGGGCACCGCGGTCGGCCCCATCGTGGGCGGCTTCCTCCTCGAGCACTTCTGGTGGGGCTCGGTCTTCCTCATCAACCTGCCCGTCATGGTGGTGCTCGTGGTGGTCGGCGTGAAGACGCTGCCCGAGTCCAGGAACCCCGACCACGGTCCCTGGGACCTGATCAGCGTGACGCTGTCGCTGGTCGGCGTGATCGCCGTCGTGTACGCCGTGAAGGAGGTCGCCGGTCACGGCCCGAGCTGGGAGACCCTCGCCGCGGCCGTACTGGGCGCCGCGGCACTGTGGGGCTTCGTGCGGCGTCAGTTCGCTCTGCCGGTCCCGCTGCTGGACATGCGGCTGTTCCGCAGGCGCGGCTTCAGCGGTGCGGTGCTGGCCGACCTGCTGACCGTGCTCGGCATGTCCGGCCTGGTGTTCTTCCTCTCCCAGTACCTGCAGTCGGTGCAGGGCAGGCGGCCGCTGGAGGCGGGGCTGGCCGAACTGCCCGCGGCGGTGGGCGCGGTGACGGCCGGTCTGCTGGCGGGCCGCGTGGCGCGCCGCTTCTCGGTGCGGGCCGTGGTCTCCGGCGGCCTCGCGGCGATCGGCCTGGCGCTGGCCGCGCTGACGACGGTCACCGGGACCACCGGCTACCCCATGTTGGGCGCGGCCCTGCTGGTGGTCGGCGTGGGCGCCGGGTTCTCCTTCACGGTGACCGCGGACGTCATCCTGGGCTCGGTGCCGAAGGACCAGGCGGGCGCGGCCTCGGCCGTCTCCGAGACGGCGTACGAACTGGGCGCGGCGCTCGGCATCGCCCTGCTCGGCTCGATCGTGACCGGCGTCTACCGGGGCTTCGCGGCCCCGGCGGGCACGCCGCAGGAGGCGCACGAGTCGTTGGGCGGGGCGGTGGAGGCGGCGGGGCGCCTGCCGTCGGCCGAGGGCGCGCAGATGCTGGCGTCGGCCCGCGAGGCGTTCGTCGACGGCCTCGCGGTGGCGTCCGGAGTGGGCGCGGCGGTCCTGCTGGCGGCGGCGGTGGCGGCGTGGTTCCTGCTCAGGGGACAGCGCCTGGAGACCGCGGGCTGAGCGAACCGGCCCGCGACCCGCAGAACGCCCCCCGTACAACAGTGTCCCCACGTCACCCGGCAGGACCGGGTGGCGTGGGGACACGCCGTTCCGCCCGGAGGGGCTACGCCGCCTTGGCCTTGGTGGCGTACATGTCCACGTACTCCTGGCCGGACAGCCGCATGACCTCGGTCATCACGGAGTCGGTGACGGCCCGCAGCACATAGCGGTCCCGGTCCATCCCGTCGTACCGGGAGAACTCCATCGCCTCGCCGAACCGGACCGTCACCCGGCCCGGACGGGGCATGCCCGCTCCGCCCGGCTGCAGCTTGTCCGTGCCGATCATCGCGAACGGCACGACGGGCGCGCCCGTCATCAGCGTCAGCCGTGCGATGCCGGTGCGGCCCCGGTAGAGACGGCCGTCGGGGGACCGCGTCCCCTCGGGGTAGATCCCGAAGACGTTGCCCTCCTCCAGGATCCGGCGTCCGGTCATCAGCGCGGCGACGCCGCCGCGGCCGCCGTCCCGGTCCACCGGGATCATGCCGACCCCGGTGAAGAACCAGGCCATCAGCCGGCCCTTGAGGGTCCTGCCGGTGACGTACTCGTCCTTGCCGATGAAGAAGACCTGTCGGTCGCACACCAGCGGCAGGATCATCGAGTCGATGAAGGTGAGGTGATTGCCCGCCAGGATCACGGGGCCGTCGCCCGGGATGTGCTCCGCGCCCTCGACCCGGGGGCGGAACATCAGGCGCATGACCGGTCCGAGCACTGCCTTGATGAGCGCGAAGCGCGACAACGAGCCCTCCGATGTCAAGGGAAAACGGTATGAGTCTGTGCAGGTGAGGACGATACTCGCGGGCCGGGGGCAGACGCACATCGGGTCACCCAGGTCTTACGCACTGTTGACGTTTGTTTACCTGTACGGCCGCATCGCCGCCCGCCCGTAGCCCGCTCGTCATCCAGACGGAACGAGGCGAACCGCCCCGGACCCGCAGAGGGGCCCGGAGAGGGGCCGGGAGAGGGCCCTGAGCCTCGCCGCAGCCCTGCCGCCGCCCGCCGCGGCCGCCGTCGCACCCCGGCGATGAGCGGGTTCCCCGGCCGCCCCCGCCGAATCCCGCGCCGAATCCCCGCGTCCGACGACCCGTCACCTCGGCGGACCGCGCGGACCGCATCCGTCGTAGGCGACCTCACGCACTCGGCGTACACCACGTGCCGTCCGCCGTCCTCCGCGTGTTGGGGCCGAGGTCTCCCGGAGGTCATGTACACGCCCCTACCATCGGCCCGCACGGACGAGCCGACGGCTGGGAGGCCCCTCATGGGAACGCAGGACACGCAGGAGTCGAACGAGCAGGCGCGCGCGGGCGGCACCGGGCGACGGGCGCTCCTCGGTGCGGCCGTGCTCGGCGCCGGAGGCGTGCTCGGTCTGTCCGGCACGGCGTCGGCCGCCGAGGCGCGCCACAGGGGAGGCGGCCTGAAGAGCCTTCCGGCGCCCACGGTCATCGGTCATCGCGGCGCGAGCGGCTACCGCCCCGAGCACACCTTCGGCTCCTACCAGCTCGCCCTCGACCTGGGGGCCGACATCGTCGAGGCCGGCGACCTCGTCCCCACCCGGGACGGCCACCTCGTCTGCCGGCACGAGCCGGAGATCGGCGGGACGACGGACGTCGCCGCCCACTCCGAGTTCGCCGACCGCCGCACGACGAAGGTGCTCGACGGCGTCCCCACCACCGGCTGGTTCACCGAGGACTTCACGCTCGCCGAGCTGAAGAGACTGCGGGCGATCGAGCGCATCCCTGCCAACCGCCCGCACAACACGCTCTACGACGGCCGCTGGGCGATCCCCACCTTCGAGGAGGTCCTGAAGTGGCAGGACGAGCAGACCCGTAAGCGGGGCAAGCAGGTCTGGATCTACCCCGAGACCAAGCACCCCACCTACTTCCGCAAGCTGGGCCTGGGGCTGGAGGAGCGGGTCGCCAAACTGCTGCACAAGTACGGCAAGGACCGGAAGAACTCGCCGGTCGTCCTGCAGTCGTTCGAGCCGACCAGCATCCAGCGCCTGAACAAGCTGGTCGACAACCCGCTCGTCGTGCTGTTGTCCACCGCCGCCTCCCGCCCCTGGGACTTCGTCGAGACGGGCGACCCGCGCACCGTCGCCGACCTCGTCACGCGGGCCGGTCTGCGGGAGATCGCCGGGTACGCGCAGGGCATCGGACCCACCCTCGACCTGGTCATCCCCAAGGACGCGGCCGGCAGGCTGACCACGCCGACCACCCTGGTGAAGGACGCCCACGCTGTCGGCCTGATCCTGCACCCCTACACCATGCGCAACGAGAACCCCTTCCTGCCCGCCGACTTCCGCAAGGGCTCGGACCCGGACGCCTACGGCGACCCCTTCGCCGCGTTCCGCACCTACTTCGCGACCGGCATCGACGGTGTCTTCACGGACAACCCGGACACCGGGGTGCTGGCCCGCGCGGACTTCGTCAACGGCTGATTCCTCGTTGGGGTGACAGTCTGCGGCCCGGGCAACCGACCGTCCGGGCCGCCGCATCGTGGGGCATATGACCCCCGACTTGCTCGCCTCCCTGCACCCGCTGCTCAGCGCGGAGGCCTCCGCGGAGGCCCCCGCCGCCGGCGCCGACCCCGGTGACCTGGAGCAGGCGGTCTGGCTCCGGCTGCTCGAACGCCTCGCCGCCGACGGCCCGCCCCGCGATCCCGAGGGCTGGCTGCGCCGGGCCGTCCGGGCGGAGGTCCGCCGCACCCGCCGCACCACCCGTCATGAACAGCCGTACGAGACCGAGCCCGTCGACGACGCGGAGCGCGGACCCGAACAGCTGGCCCTGACCGCCGCCCGCCACCGCGCCCTGCGTGAGGCCGTGGCCCGGCTGCCCGGCCGCTGCTCGCGTCTCCTGCAGGCCCTGCTCTCGCCCGAGGACCTCACCTACCGGGAGATCGCAGGGAAGTTGGGTATCTCACAGGGCAGTCTCGGACCGGAACGTTCCAGATGTCTGGGATGTCTTCGCCGTTTGCTCGCACCGGAGGTTGCGGCTCCCGAAGTGCGGGGATAGGAGTGAGGGACCACAGGCGATCAGGTGAGCGGGAGGCGTGCGCACATGGGCATGAGCGTGACCATCTCGGTGGCGACCGAGCAGGATGCCGAGCAGATTTTCAGACTGCAGTACCTGTGCTTCCAGAGCGAAGCCGCGCTGTACGGGAACTACCGCATCGCCCCGCTCGTGCAGAGCCTCGACTCGGTCCGGCAGGAACTCGCCGCCGACTGCGTCTTCGTGGCCCGGCTGGGCGACGAGGTGGTCGGCTCGGTGCGCGGCACCCTCACCGAGGACGGCGCCGCCGCCATCGGCAAGCTCTGCGTCCATCCCCGACTCCAGGGGCACGGCATCGGCGCACGGCTGCTGCGCGCCGCCGAGTCGGCGCTGGGCGGCGAGCGCGGCGCCAAGAAGTTCCGCCTCTTCGCAGGCCACCGCAGCGAGGGCAACCTCCGCCTCTACCGCCGCGTCGGCTACGAGACGGTCGGCACCTCCCAGGGCACGGACGGCGTGCCGATGATCGTCCTGGAGAAGCAGGCCGGCGAGTACGCCGCTACGGCGTAGCCGTACGGGACGTGCGCAGCCAGTACAGGGCCGACACCGGCAGCAGCACGGGGATGAACACGTACCCCATCCCGAAGTCGGACCACACGGTCGGCTCGGGGAAGGCGGACGGCTGGACCAGGGTCCAGGTCCCGACGATCAGCACGCCCGCGAGTTCGGCGGCGCAGCACAGCCGCGCCGCCCTGCGGGCCGTCTCGCCGCCCCGCACCAGCGAGTACGTGATGAAGCCGTACACCACGCCCGCCACCGCCGACAGCGTGTACGACAGCGGCGCCCGGTCGAAGTGCGCGGCGATCTCGTACGCCGACCGGGACACCGCCCCGACCACCATCACGCCGTAGAACCACACCAGCAGCATCCCGGGCCCGCTGATCAGCCGGTCCGGCTTCTCCTGCACCGCCGTCATCTCAGCCTCCCCAGATGTCGAAGAGCCGCACCTCGAGCACGGCGAGGACCACTCCGCCCGCGGCGACCGTCACCGAACCCCACCGGGTCCGCTCGGCCAGCGACATGAACCCGGCCGTCGGCACGCACGCGAACGCGCCCAGCAGATACGCCACGAAGAGCGTGGTGCCCTGCTCCGGCTTCTCGCCCCGCGCCAGCTGGACGATCCCGATCACGAGCTGGACCGTGGCCAGCAGCGCGACCACGGCCATCCCGATGAAGTGCCAGTCCTTGGTCGGCTGGTCGCGGTAGGCGGCCCAGCCGCACCAGGCGGCGAGCAGCAACGCGGCGACGCCGGTCGCCGTCGTCAGGGCATCAAGCATGCAGCGACCTTAATACGGCGTAACAGGCGCCCCGCGGTCGGCCCCGGGGACCCGTGGGACCGGCGGCACGACCGTGGCGTCGGCCACAGCCCGCCGGGCCCGCGACCGAGCCGACGACCGGGCGCCGACCGCCCGCCGACCGTGCGCTGCGGGGCCCGCTCGCCTCGTCGCCGCAGGTCAACGGCGCGTGCGCGGGGATCTCCGGATGCGGGTCGGGAGCGCCGACCGCTGTCCACGTCTGTCCAGCATGCGGACAGGCGGGTCTCGGTCAGGACCGTACGTCTGCTTTACTGATGCTCATGACCACGATGAGCAGCCGCATCCGCGCGACCGAGGCGACCATGACGCCCGGTGCTCGTTGTCTGTGTCGAATGTGCGCCTTCTAGAGGGCCCCCGCACCACCCCAGAGCTCGCGCCCCGAAGCGAGACGCCGTGGCAGGTCCGTACGCCGCATGCCCGCCGTACGTGAGCTGAGCCGCGCCCCGCGCACATGTCTCTCCCCGGTTCCTTCCGCCACGGCGAGAACCGTGTCGCGCCCTGACAGCCCGCATCCGTGCGCCCGGGCACACCCACGCCCGCGCACTCGACAGTGACGGAAACCCCCACGTGATCACCACCACGGGCCTGACGAAGATCTATCGGACCAACGGCTCGCGCGGCCGTGAGGTCACCGCCCTGGACGGCGTCGACCTGCACGTACGCGAAGGCGAGGTGTACGGCGTCATCGGCCGTTCCGGCGCCGGAAAGTCCTCGCTCATCCGCTGCGTCAACCTCCTGGAGCGCCCCACGGCCGGCACGGTCACCGTCGACGGGCGGGACCTCACCGCGCTCGCCGGGCGAGGGCCCCGCGCCGGACGGGAGCTGCGACAGGCGCGCAGCCGGATCGGCATGGTCTTCCAGCACTTCAACCTGCTGTCCTCGCGGACCGTGCAGGACAACGTCGAACTGCCGCTGGAGATCCTCGGCTCCTCCGGGAAGGAACGATCCCGCAAGGCGCTGGAGCTGCTCGACCTGGTCGGGCTCGCCGGTAAGGCGAAGGCCTACCCGGCGCAGCTGTCCGGCGGCCAGAAGCAGCGCGTCGGCATCGCCCGCGCACTCGCCGGCGACCCGAAGGTGCTGCTCTCCGACGAGGCGACCAGCGCACTCGACCCGGAGACCACCCGCTCGATCCTCCAGCTGCTGCGCGACCTCAACCGGCAGCTGGGCCTGACCGTCCTGCTCATCACGCACGAGATGGACGTGGTGAAGTCGATCTGCGACTCCGCCGCGCTCATGGAGCACGGCAGGCTCGTCGAGTCCGGCACGGTCAGCGAACTGCTCGCCACCCCGGGCTCCGAACTGGCCGCCGCGCTCTTCCCGGTCGGCGGCGAGGCGAGCGGCCACGACCGCACCGTCGTCGACGTCACCTTCCACGGCGATGCCGCCACCCAGCCCGTCGTCTCCCAGCTGTCGCGCACCTACAACATCGACATATCGATCCTCGGCGCCGCGGTCGACACCGTCGGCGGCCTCCAGATCGGCCGGATGCGCATCGAACTGCCCGGCCGCTACGAGGACAACGTCGTGCCCATCGGCTTCCTGCGCGAACAGGGACTGCAGATCGACGTCGTGGACCGCGCGTCCCAGGAACCCGCGCTCATCGAGGGAGGCGTCAAGTGAGCTGGTCGGAGATGCAGCCCCTGCTGACGCAGGCCTGTGCGGACACCTTCTACATGGTCGGCTGGTCCACCCTCGTCGCCGTCGCCGCCGGCCTCCCGCTGGGCGTCCTGCTGGTCCTGACCGACCGCGGCGGGCTGCTCCAGAACGTCCTCGCCAACAAGGTCATCGGGCAGGTCGTGAACGTCGCCCGCTCGATGCCCTTCATCATCCTGATGGTGGCGCTGATGGACTTCACGCGCACCGTCACCGGCACCACCATCGGCCGTGACGCCGCGATCGTGCCGCTCGCCATCGGCGCCATCCCGTTCTTCGCACGTCTGGTCGAGACGGCTGTCCGCGAAGTGGACGGCGGGCTCGTCGAGGCGGTGCAGTCGATGGGCGGCGACACCTGGACGATCGTGCGCAAGGTCCTCGTCCCGGAGTCCCTGCCCTCCCTGGTCGCCGGCGCCACGACCACAGTCGTCACCCTCATCGGCTACTCCGCCATGGCCGGGACCGTCGGCGCCGGCGGACTCGGCGACATCGCCATCCGCTACGGCTACCAGCGCTTCCAGACCGAACTGATGTGGGTCACGGTGGCGATCCTCGCCGTCGTCATCTCGCTCATCCAGTTCGCGGGCGACTTCACGGCCCGCTCCCTGCACCGCCGCGGCGGCGGCTCGGGCCCCGCCCCCAAGCTCCGCCTGCTGAAGGCGAAGAGGCCGGCCGCCGCCGACGTCGGCAAGGTCGCCTGAGCCCTCCACGGGCCGCACACCGGACTCCCCGCACCACCCGAAGCGGGGCCAGCACCACCCTTCAGGAAAGGCACTTTTCGTGCGTAACACCGCCAAGATCACCACTGCCGTCCTCGCCGCCGGAGCCCTCACCCTCGGACTCACCGCCTGCGGCTCGGACAAGGACTCCGGCGCCGACGCGAACGCCACGCTGACCGTCGCCGCCACCCCCACCCCCCAGGGCGAGATCCTCGACTACATCAAGGACGACCTCGCGGCGAAGGCCGGCCTCAAGCTCGAGGTCAAGGAGTTCACGGACTACGTCACGCCCAACACGGCGGTCCAGCAGGGCGAAGTCGACGCCAACTACTTCCAGCACCAGCCGTACCTCGACGACTTCAACGAGAAGAACGGCACCGACATCGTCGCCGTGCCCGGCGCCACGGTGCACCTCGAGCCGCTCGGCCTGTACTCCCGCAGCGTCAAGAAGCTCGACGCCCTGGAGAGGGGCGCCACCGTCGCCCTGCCGAACGACACCACCAACGAGGCCCGCGCGCTCAAGCTCCTGGAGGCGGGCGGTCTCATCGGGCTCAAGCCCGGCGTCGGTTACGACGCGACCCCCAAGGACGTCGCCTCCAACCCCAAGGGCCTGAAGTTCAAGGAGCTCGAGGCGGCGCAGTTGCCGCGCTCCCTCTCCGACGTGGACGCCGCCGTCATCAACGGCAACTACGCGCTGGAGGCCGACCTCAGCCCGGCGAAGGACGCCCTGGTGGCGGAGTCCGCGAAGGGCAACCCGTACGCCAACTTCCTCGCCGTGAAGAAGGGCGACGAGGGCGACCCGCGCGTGAAGAAGCTGGCCGGGCTGCTCACCTCGCCCGAGGTGAGGAAGTTCATCGAGGACAAGTACGACGGCGCCGTCGTCGCGGCCTTCTGACCCGAGCCCTGCGACGCACACGCACGGGGTCCGCGCCTTCACCCGGTGTGGACCCCGTGGTGGGGTTCCGGGCCCACATGCTGCATGCTGGGCAGTTCAGCCGGCCCTGACGGGACGGCAGGTGTCACCCGAGGTCCCGAAGGTTACGGAGCGGCGCATGACGAGCACCTTCCCCAACATCTCCATCAGCACGGAGCGGTTGGTGCTGCGACCCCTCGACGAGGACGACGTGACCGCCCTGGCCGACATGATGAACGACGAGCAGGTCACGGCCTGGACCGCCGTGCCCCAGCCCTTCGACGAGGCGGCCGCCCGGCGCTGGATCGCCGAGTACGCCCCCGACGAACGCACCGCGGGACGCGGCCTCGACCTCGCCGTCACCGAGTTCCTCACCCAGCGCCTGGTCGGCCTCGTCCAGCTCGCCAAGACCGACTGGCACGTCCGCTCCACCGAGCTGTCGTATATCACCGCCCCCTGGGCGCGCGGCGAGGGCTATGCCTCCGAGGCGGCGCTGGCCACCGCCCAATGGCTGTTCACCGACCAGAAGTTCGAGCGCATCGAGCTGCGCACGGCTGCCGACAACACCGCATCCCAGCAGGTCGCGCAGAAGATCGGCTGCATCAGCGAGGGCGTGCTGCGCGGCGCCTGCATAGCGCGCGCCCGCGCCGGGGACGGATCCTGGAACGAGGTGCGCACCGACTACATCGTCTACAGCCTCCTCCCGGAGGACCTCGACGGCGGCGGCGAGCACTTCGCGGAGAGCGGCGAGTTCACGTCGTACGCCGACTGGAACTGACCTCGCCGCAGGTGTCACCGCCGCCGCCCCCGCCCGCCGACCAGGTACCCTCACGGAGCCCGCTGCCTGCGTGAACCCGGGGGAGACTGACGAGATGGCCGACCGCGTCACGGTGATCGGCTGGGACGGCTCGCCGCTGACCGACGCGGCCCGCTCCGCTCTGAGCGCCGCCACGCTGGTGGCCGGCGCCGCCCACCACCTGGCGCTGCCCGAAGTGCCGCCCGGCGCGGAACGCATCCGGCTCGGCAGCGTCGCCCTCGCCGCCCGCCGCATCACCGGCCACCGTGGCACCGCCGTCGTCCTCGCCGACGGCGACCCGGGCTTCTTCGGCGTCGTACGGACCCTGCGCGCGCCCGAGTTCGGCCTGGAGGTCGAGGTCGTCCCGGCGGTCTCCGCCGTCGCCGCCGCCTTCGCCCGCGCCGGAATGCCCTGGGACGACGCCCAGGTGGTCGTCGCCCACCGGCGCACCCTGCGCCGGGCGGTCAACGTGTGCCGCGCCCACACCAAGGTCGCCGTCCTCACCTCCCCGGGCGCCGGTCCCGCCGAGCTCGGCCTGCTCATGGAGGGCGTGCACCGCACCTTCGTGGTCTGCGAGGAACTCGGCACCGCACGCGAGCAGGTCAGCGTCGTCACCTCCGACAAGGCGGCCGACCACACCTGGCGCGACCCCAACGTCGTCATCGTCATCGGCCCCGCCGGCCCGGCGACGGCCGGGGACGGCGGCTGGATCGCCGGCCGTGACCCGGGCGCCGGCCCGCGCGGCTGGACCCTGCCGGCCGACGCCTACGGCGGCGGGCTGGGCGAAGGGGAGGCGCCGCTGCTGCGCGCGGCCCAACTCGCCCACCTCGGGCCGCGGACGGGCGACCTCGTCTGGGACATCGGCTGCGGCAGCGGCGCCTTCGCCGTCGAGGCCGCGCGGGCGGGGGCCGCCGTCATCGCCGTCGACCGGGACATGCTGGCCTGCGCCCGCACCGACGCCGCCGCGCGTCGGCACGGGGTCCAGCTTCAGATCGTGCGCGGCGACGCCCCGCACGTGCTGGAGAACCTGCCCGAACCGGACGTCGTCCGGGTCGGCGGCGGGGGAGCGGCCGTCGTCTCCGCGGTCGCCGACCGCCGCCCGCAGCGCGTCGTCGCCCACGCGGCCACCCGGGACGCCGCCGAACTCGTGGGCCGCGACCTGACCGAGCACGGCTACCGTGTCGAGTGCGCCCTCGTCCAGGCCGTCGAACTCGACACCAGGGCCTGGACGGAGACGGAGCGGAGCGTCGCGTTCCTGCTCACGGGGGTTCTCGCGGACCGCGGGCCGCAGCCCGGTTCGCCCGCCCGGTGATCCTGTTGTCGTACCGCGCGCGGTAGGCTGGCCGATCGTCGTACCGCTTCCGGTCGCCCGGCGCTTCGTCGGTCAATGTCCGGAAAACACCTCCCTTTTGGGCAGGGTGTGGTACGGCAGAACCGGAGGACGCGCAACGTGGCGCAGTCCACAGCGGAGCGTCGCGGATCAAGCTGTCGCGACGACACGATGGCCGGGACAATGCCACTGTATGGCTTTGTCGCTTTTTCGAGCGGGTCGTTCGTGCCGCTGGGCACGGACGCTCGTTCTCACTGCGGGGCGGATGGTGCGCCGCTCCGGGCGAGCTGGTCGTAGGAGCACTAAACCGATGGGCGAGGGGTACGCATGACCGACACCGGCCAGGTCCCGGGCGAGGCGCTGCCGGAGAACGCAGGCATGGTGGAGCAGCCGGGCGCCCCCGCGCACGGTGCGTACGCCTACCTCTCCGAGTCCCCCGCCGAGGACGAAGACCTGTTGCTGCTGCCGGGCGCCCAGAGTGCATGGGGCAACGAGGTGGCCCCGCCGGCCCCGGAGCCGGTGGTCGAGGCGGTGCACGAGCCGGGCCCGCACGAGACGGACGGCCGCGACAGCGGCTCGGTCGACCTCAGCGGCGTCCGCCTGCCCGGCGCGTCGGCGCCGCAGGCGGCCCCGCGCCGCCCCCTGCACCTCGGCCCGCCGATCCCCGACGCCTCCGCCAGCCCGGTCCGCTCCCTCGCCGACCGCGGTCCTGCGGGCGCGCCGGTCCGTCAGCCCGGCCCGTCCGCCTCCGGACCCGAGTACCTCGACGTGCCGCAGTTGCGCGAGATGCCGCTGCAGGGCGCGTCCCCCTGGGGCGCCGCACAGGTCACGGCGCAGACGCCGGCCGCATCCGGGGTGACGACCGTGCAGGCGGACGTGCCGGCCCAGGTCGCGGCGCAGCAGCAGGGCGAAGTCGCGGGCGTGGCCCAGGCCGTGGTGGCCCGGGTGGCGACCGAGGCGATCGCCGCGACCGCCCCGCAGGAACCGGCGGCGGAGCACGCGGGCGAACCCGAGACCGCCTCGCCGCAGACGTCGTCCACCGGGTCGTACGGGGTCGTCGACCCCGGTGAGCTGCTGGGCGCCGCCATGATGGCGGAGGCCGGTCAGGACCTCGCCGAGGCCGCGGACGCGCCCCTGTCCGGCGACGACCGGCCGGCGGACGTCCCCGTGGAGCCGACGCCTTCGCTGCCGGCCGACGAGGATGCCGCGGCGGCGTCCCGGACGCCGGAAGTCGCCGAACCGGACGGGCACGGCGCCGCCGAGGCGGTCGGCCCCGCCGAGCCGGCCGCCCCTGCGGAGGCCGCCGAACCCGCCGAGCCCGTGGCCGACCCGGCAAAGACCCCGGACTCCGCCGTGGCGGCCCCCGCGGCGGAAGCCGCCCAGGAGCCCGAGCCGCGGATGCAGCCCGAGGCCCAGGCGCCGGAGGCCCGTCCCGCCGACGCGCCTGCCCCGGCTCCGCAGACGCCGGCGGAGACCGTCCCGGTCGCCGACGCGCCTGCCGTCCCGGAGACCGTGCAGGTCGCCGAGCCCGCCTCGGCCCCGGAGGCCGAGTCCGCCCCGGGCGGAGAAGGCGAGGAGGCCGAGGCTCGGCAGCCCGCCGAGACCGTGACCGAGGAAGCGGCCGAGACGCCGGAACCGACGGAGTCCGCCCCCGAGGTCCCGGAAGCCGGGCACGTGCAGAGCGCCGACGCCGTGACCGAGCCGGTCGGTGCGCAGGCAGACCCCGCAGCAGCGGAGCAGCCCGCCGAGCCGGCCCCCGACGCCCCGCCCGCCCCGCAGACCCAGCCGACGGACGCGGAGCCGGAGAACCAGCCCGCGCCCGAGCCCGAGCCCCTGACCCCCGCCGCGGCCCACATCGCGGTCCCGGCGTCCCACACCCCGGACGCCCCGCAGCCTGCCGACGCCTACGACGGGTCCACCCAACCGGAGTCCGAGACGGCCGCCGCCCCCGAGGCGCACCTGACGGAGCCGCAGCCCGAGCCGGAGGCAGGACCGGAGACCGGGCCTGACGAAGTGGCGGCGCAGACCCGGTCGACCCCCCGCCCGGAGTCGACCCCCCACCCGGACCCGACGGCCCACCCGCAGCCGACGGCCGTCCCCGACCCGTCCGCCGCCGAGGAGCCTGTCGCCGAGGAGCCTGTCGCCGAGGAGCTCGTCGCTGCCACCGCCGCCCCCGAGCCCGCGACGTTCCTCGCGGACGCCGTCCCCGCTCCGCAGCCCGCGCCCGCGCCGGCGGACGACGCGTCGGGCGCCGACCTCGTGACCGCCGCCCCGCAGGGTCCCCAGCCCGCGCCGGGACCGCCGGAGACGGACCACGCGGCGCACCGGACGCCGGAAGCCCCGTCCGGGCACGTCGTGCCGGAGTCCGTGTCACAGCAGCCCTTGGGGCAGTTCGTGCCGGTGGACGCAGCGGCGCCCGCCCCGGCGCACCTCGCCCCGGCCTCGCCGCACCCGGGCGTGCCCGCGACCGAGGAGCAGCCGGTTCCGCAGCCGTCCCCCGAGGCAGCCGAGGAAGCGGCCGGTGAGGAGCCGTCCGCCGCCGAGGCCGCCGCCCCGGACCTGCCCGCCGTCACGATCCCCGCCCCCCGCGAGACCGCGCCCGAAGAGACCGCGCACAGCCAGGCTTCCACCGGCGAGACCGGCCACGCCCCGGCCGCCGCCGACACCGCGGACGCCCGGCAGGAGGCCGGTGTCCCCGCGTCCGCGGCCGTCGACCCCGAGGTCGTGCAGAGCCCGGAGAGCCTGCGGACCACGGACGCCGAGCAGGACGACGAACCGGCCGCCGGGGAAGGCGCGCGCGTGTCGGCAGGGCCCGCCGCGCCCGGGTACGGCGACGCCGAGCGCGAGGCCGTCCTGAAGGTCATGCGCGAGCGCCGCGACATCCGCAACGGCTTCCGCGACGACCCGATCCCGCACGAGGTGCTGCTGCGCGTCCTGGAGGCCGCCCACACCGCGCCCTCCGTCGGCCACTCGCAGCCCTGGGACTTCGTCGTCATCCGCTCGGCCGACACCCGGCGCGCGATGCACGAACTGGCGGTCCAGCAGCGTGACGCGTATGCGAAGTCGCTGCCGAAGGGGCGTGCGAAGCAGTTCAAGGAACTCAAGATCGAGGCCATCCTCGACACCCCGGTGAACATCGTCGTCACCGCCGACCCCACCCGCGGCGGCCGGCACACCCTCGGCCGTCACACCCAGCCGCAGATGGCGCCGTACTCCTCCGCGCTCGCGGTCGAGAACCTCTGGCTCGCCGCCCGCGCCGAGGGTCTGGGCGTCGGCTGGGTGAGCTTCTTCGACGAGCGCGAGATGGTGCGCGCGCTGGGGCTGCCGGAACACCTCGAGGTGGTCGCCTACCTCTGCGTCGGCTACGTCGACGAGTTCCCCGAGGAGCCCGAGCTGATGCAGGCGGGCTGGGCCAAGCGCCGTCCGCTGTCCTGGGTCGTCCACGAGGAGACGTACGGCCGTCGCGCGCTGCCCGGCGAGGACCCGCACGACCTGCTCGCCGAGACCGTCGCCAGCGTCCGCCCGCTCGACGCCAAGGCGCTCGGCGAGGCCTGGGAGCGCCAGAAGCGGATGACGAAGCCCGCCGGGGCGCTCGGCATGCTGGAGATCATCTCCGCGCAGCTGTCCGGTCTGTCCCGGCAGTGCCCGCCGCCGATCCCGGAGCCCGCGGCCGTCGCGATCTTCGCGGGCGACCACGGCGTCCACGCGCAGGGGGTCACCCCCTGGCCGCAGGAGGTCACGGCGCAGATGGTCGCCAACTTCCTGGGCGGCGGAGCGGTCTGCAACGCCTTCGCGAGCCAGGTGGGCGCCGAGGTGTGCGTGGTGGACGTGGGCGTCGCCGCCGAACTGCCCGCGACCCCGGGGCTGCTGCCCCGCAAGGTCCGCGCCGGCACGTCCGACATGACCACCGGCCCCGCGATGACCCGCGAGGAGGCCAAGCAGGCCATCGAGGTCGGCATCGAGACCGCCCGCGACCTGGTGGCGGCCGGCAACAAGGCCCTGCTCACGGGCGAGATGGGCATCGCGAACACGACTGCGTCCGCAGCGCTCATCTCGGTCTTCACGGGCGCCGACCCCGCCGAGGTCACCGGCCGCGGCACCGGCATCAACGACGAGACGCTCGCGCGCAAGACCGAGGTCGTGCGCCGCGCCCTGGACTTCCACCAGCCGGACCCGGCCGACCCGATCGGCGTCCTGGCCGCGATCGGCGGCTTCGAGCACGCGGCGATGGTCGGTCTGCTCCTGGGCGGGGCGTCCCTGCGCACGCCGGTGATCCTGGACGGCGTCAGCGCCGGCGCCGCCGCCCTGGTGGCCCGTGCGATCGCCCCCGAGGTCCTCGCGGCCTGCATCGCGGGCCACCGCAGCGCCGAGCCCGGTCACGTGGCCGCCCTGAACAAGCTGGGACTGCGTCCGCTCGTGGACCTCGAC
>NZ_JBEPBI010000007.1:0-96477 GCF_040299045.1 Streptomyces sp. NPDC001027 | reverse complement strand
GCGGACGGCCCTACGCGCGCGTGCGGCCGTCCGCCCCGGCTCGCGGACACACGAAAGCGCCGGTCCGCCGCGGCCACGTCCCCCGTGTGCCACCGCTCACCGGCGCTTCCTCGTGCTCCCCCGTTTTCCCCCGTTCTCCCTCCCCCGTGCCCCCGTCCGGTCGTTCCCCCGGTCCCCCGTGCCTCGCTCCCGCCGAACCCGTCGGCGGAAGGAGCGGATCGAGGGCCGCTCCGTTCCGGCGCCCCGTGTCGCCGGTGCCGGAGCCGCCCCTCTCTCCGTGCCTCCACTCTCCCGTCCGCGCAGGTCCACCCCCATCCGCGCGCGTACTCATCTCACCTCCTAGGTACGCGTACTCAGGCCTGCGCGCTCATCCCCAGGACGCCGCGCGGCCGACTGGTTACGATCGCCTCCGTGTCCGTGCTCCCCCTCGTCTTCACCAGCGGCTGGGCCAGCGGCGTCAACGCCTACGCGGTGGTGCTGCTCCTCGGCGTGTTCGGCGCCACCGGCCTGAGCGACGACGTCCCCGGGACGCTCCAGCGCCCCGAGGTGCTCGTCGTCGCGGGCGTCCTGTTCCTGTGCGAGGCGGTGGCCGACAAGATCCCGTACGTGGACTCGGCGTGGGACGCGGTGCACACGGTCGTCCGGCCGGCGGCGGGAGCCTGGGTGGGGGCGGTGCTCGCCGGGCAGAGCGGCTCGCTCTCCGACGCGGCGGCCGCCCTGCTCGGCGGATCGACGGCGCTGGCCAGCCATGCCGTCAAGGCCGGCGCCCGGATGGCGGTGAACTCCTCGCCGGAGCCGTTCAGCAACGTGATCGTGAGTCTGGCCGAGGACCTCGGCGTCGCCGGGATCGTGACGTTCGCGATCTTCCACCCGGTGGCCGCCTCGGTCGTCGCGGCGGTTCTGCTGCTGGCCGGTCTGACGGTGCTGTTCTTCCTCGTCTCACGGATCCGGCGGTTCCTGCGGCGCAGGGCGCAGCGGCGGGAGGAACGCCGGCTCGCCCGGCTCCCCTGGCCGCCGCCGGGCTGACGGCGTGCGGGCCGACGGCGGCCGATAAGGTCGCGGGCATGGCAGGGATTGCGGTGATCGGCGCCGGCATGGGCGCGCTGGCGGCGGCGGCCCGGCTGGCCGTCGCGGGCCACCGGGTGACGGTGTACGAGCGGACGGACACGTACGGCGGAGCGGTGCGCCGCTTCGAGCGGGACGGGTTCGGCTTCGACACCGGTCCCGGGCTGCTCACGCTCCCGGCCGTCTGGCGCGACCTGTTCGTCAAGACCGGCAAGGAGCCCCTGGAGGAGTGCGTCGAGCTGGTGCAGGTCGACCCGTCCGCCCGCCATGTCTTCGCGGACGGCGCCTCGGCCGCGCTGCCGAACGCCTCACGTGCGGGGGTCGTCTCCGCGCTGGACGAGGCACTGGGCGGGCAGGCCGGGCAGCGCTGGGGCGACTTCCTGGTGCGGGCCCGCGAAGCCTGGGACCGCACCCGCCGGCCGCTTCTGGAGGAGCCCCTGTGGCCGAACTGGTCGGTGCTGGCCGACCGTGAGCCCTACCCGGCGGTGCCGCACCGACGTCTGCTGCGCACCCGGCGCGCGGGCTCCCTCGCCGAGGTGGGCGCCTGGGAGCTGCGCGACCCCCGGCTCGCCGCGCTCCTGGAGTCCCACGCGCTCGCGTACGGTCTCGACCCGCGGGTCGCTCCGGCGAGCGCGGCCGTCCTGCCGTACATGGAGCACGCCTTCGGCACGTGGTACGTGCGCGGGGGGATGCGGGAGCTGGCGCGTGCGGTGTACGAGCGGTGCCTGGCCCGCCGGGTCGAGTTCGTCTTCGGCGCCGAGGTGACGCGCGTCCTCGAGAAGGACGGCCGGGCGGCCGGCGTGGAACTGGCCGACGGCCGCGTGGCCGACGCGGACTTCGTCGTCGCCCCGGGCGGCTTCGCGGGCCTGCCCGCCCGGGGCGAGGGCGAGGTCGTCCCCCAACGTTCCCTGCCGAGCCGGCTGACCGTGCTGCTGGCCCTGCGCGGCCCCCGTCCGCGGGACGCCGCGCATCGCACGGTGGTGCACACGCCGGACCGTGAGGGCGAGCTGACGAGCCTCTTCGGCGCCGTGCCGGCCGCGCCCGCGCTGCCGACGGTGACGGTCCTGCGGCCGGACGACGCCCGCCTGGTCCCGGACGGCGACCACGAGGCGGTGACGATCGCCGCGACGGTCCCCGCCGGGCCGGAGCCGTCCGCCGAGCAGACGGACGCCGAGGCGGACGCCCTGGTCGCCGCCGCCGAGCGAGCCGTCCCGGGCCTGCGCGACCGCATTCTGTGGCGGGAGGTGCGCACCGCGGCCGACATCGCGCGCGAGACCGGAGCGGCGGGCGGGGCGGTTCCGGCGCCGGCGTTGGCGGCGGCCGGCGGACGGCTGCTGCATCCCGCCAACTCCACGGCACTGCAGGGTCTGTTCGCCGTCGGCGGCTGGTCGCACCCGGGCGGCGGGCTGCCGCACGCGGGGATGTCCGGCGCGCTGGTGGCCGGTCTGATCGTGGAAGGACCGCAGTTCCGGGGCTCGCAGTGAGCGTTCGGGGCGCGCGGTGGACGGGCGCGGCTCAGCGGCCGGCGAACCCGACTCGGCGGTGAGCGCAGTGAGCGCACGGTGCGGGCAAGGCCCGGACCCGGCGCGCGGTGACGGTCGGCCGGGGCGCGCGGCAGGCCGGCGCGGCCGTCAGAACCGGTACTGCTCGTCGTAGCCGGCGCCCTGGCCGGGCCCCTGCTGCCGGTCATCGCCCTGGTAGGGGTACTGCTGCTGCCCGGACGGGTAGTCGCCGCCCAGCGGATCGTCGGTGCTGCGCTGCTGCGGGACCCAGACGCCGCCGGCCGGGGTCTCCCCGTAGCCGCCCGTGCCGTACTGGTCCTGGCCGTAGCCCTGCTGTCCGTACTGCTGCTGCCCGTAGGCGGGGTCGTAGGACCCGGTGCCGTAGGTCTGGGTGCCGATGTACGGGTCGGAGTAGGCGGCGTACTGCTGCTCGCCGGTGGCGTCGTAACCGTACTGCTGCTGGTAGCCGGAGTAGCCGTCGTAGCCGTAGTTCTGGTCCGTGCCCTGGCCTGCCGTCGCGTACTGGTCCTGCTGCTGGCCCTGTTGCTGCCCCTGGCCGGTCGACGCCGCGTACGCGGCGTCGCTGTATATGCCGTAGGAGCCGGTGTCGTCGGGCATGGGCTGCGGCTCGTAGACGGAGGCCGCAGCGGTGCGGGCGGGGGTGAAGACGTCGTCGCGGTCGAAGTCGTCGTCGTAGGCGTTCGCGTCGCCGCGCCTGCCGTTGTCCCGGGCGAGGTCCGCGGCGTCGGCGTCGTACGGCGCGCCGGAGGCGAAGCCCGCCTCGGCCGCCCCGGCACCGGAGTCATCGAGGCTCGGGTCATGGCGCTCGGCCTTGCCGCGGCGGCGTTTGACGAACGGGCCGCCCTCGTCGCCCTCACCCTCCGCGTCGGCGCGCCGGAAGGCCCAGCCCTCGGCGAAGCCGCGCCGGAAGGACAGCGTGACGTACGTCTGGCCGACCGCGAAGGCGGCCGCGCCCAGCGCGATGACGACGACCGACGGGATCAGGACGCCGAGGACGACGCCGAGGAAGCCGACGAACGCCAGCAGCCGCCAGCGCAGCCGCGCCTTGTACTGCAGCAGCACCTCGCCCAGCAGCCACAGCGCGACGATGCCGAACGCGATGTAGAGGACCGTCCAGCCCATGTACGCCCCTCTCCCAGTGGCCGCTACGCAGTGTGTCGTAAGTCGGTGCGACCGGTCTAGGCCTGCGGCGGATGGTGCAGGCCCAGGTTCTCGTAGATTTCCAGCGTCGCCGTGGAGTTGTTGAGCGTGATGAAGTGCAGTCCGGGCACTCCCTCGGCCAGCAGCCGTGCGCAGAACTCCGTGGCGAAGTCGATGCCAATGGAGCGTACAGCGGACGGATCGTCTTTGGCTGTGAGGATCCGCTCTTTCAGGGCGGCCGGGAAGTGGGCGTTGCTGAGCTGGGGCAGGCGTTCCAGCATCTTCACACTCGTCACCGGAAGCACCTCGGGGATGACCGGAGTCACACAGCCGGCCGCCTCGACCCGGTCGCGCAGCCGCAGATAGGAGTCGGGCTCGAAGAACATCTGTGTGATGGCGTAGTCGGCGCCGGCCCGGCACTTGTCGACGAAGTGCGCGACGTCCGCCTCCCAGGCGTCGGAGCGCGGGTGCATCTCGGGGAACGCAGCGACGCCCACGCAGAAGTCGCCCGACTCCTTGATGAGCCGGACGAGTTCGGCGGCGTACGTCAGGCCCTGCGGATGCGGCACCCAGGCGCCCATGGGGTCGCCGGGCGGGTCGCCGCGCACGGCGAGCATGTTGCGGATGCCGGCGTCGGCGTACTGGCCGATGATGTTGCGCAGCTCGGCGACGGAGTGGTCCACGGCGGTGAGGTGCGCGACCGGCGTCAGGGTGGTGTCGACGGCGATCTGCTGCGTCTCCTTGACCGTGGTGGTCCGGGTGGAACCGCCGGCGCCGTACGTCACGGAGACGAAGTCGGGGGCGACCGCCTCGACCCTGCGCAGCGCGTTCCACAGGCTCCGCTCACCCTTGGGCGTCTTCGGCGCGGCGAACTCGAACGAGTACGTCTTCTTGCCGGTCGCCAGGATGTCGCGCACGGTGCGTGCGCGGTCCGTCCTGGTGGATGCGGTTCCCAGTGCCATACCCGCAGGTTAGCCAGGGGTGGGCGGTCCCCCAACCGGATGGGGGATATTTGCCCGAATTGCCGACTTGTTGTCCACCCCTTGGACGGTCGTACGGGAAACGACCGTACGAGCCGGAGCCCGCAGCCCTGCGGTCGGCGCCCGAAGCCCGGCGGCCGGCGGCCGGCGGCGTGCGGGCGGCCGCCGCGCGCTACGCCTGGCTCAGCCGCTTCGCGAACTCGGCCGCCGCCGCGCCGGGATCCGCCGCCTCGGTGATCGCCCGGACGACCACCACCCGGCGGGCGCCCGCCGCCAGCACCTCGTCGAGGTTGTCGAGGTCGACGCCGCCGATGGCGAACCACGGCCGGTCGGTCCCGAGGCCGGCCGTGTGCCGGACCAGGTCGAGGCCGGGTGCGTGCCGGCCGGGCTTGGTGGGGGTGGGCCAGCACGGGCCGGTGCAGAAGTAGTCGACGCCCTCCTGCACGGCGGCCGCCTCGGCCTCGGCCGCCGAGTGCGTGGAACGGCCGACGGAGACGTCGCCGCCGAGGATCGCGCGGGCCGCGGGGACCGGCAGGTCGCCCTGGCCGAGGTGGAGGACGTCGGCGCCGGCGGCGTGCGCCACGTCCGCGCGGTCGTTGACCGCGAGCAGCCTGCCGTGCCGGGCGCAGGCGTCGGCGAACACCTTCAGGTGCTCCAGCTCCTCGGCCGCCTCCATGCCCTTGTCGCGCAGCTGGACGATGTCGACGCCGGCCGCGAGGACGGCGTCCAGGAACTCCGGGAGGTCGCCCTGCCGGGTGCGGGCGTCCGTGCACAGGTACAGCCGGGCCGCGGCCAGGCGGGTACGGGCGGTGTCGGGCATACGAGGTCCCCCCAGGGTGGTGGCGTACGGGGGCCGGCTGCGCCCCCGTACACCCGGTGTCGGTGCGGATCCGCGGTTCAGACGGCGAGCGCCTGGGCCCGGCGCTTCACCTCCGTGCCGCGATTCTCGCTCAGGGCCTGCGCGGGCGTGCCGGGCAGGCTCGGGTCGGGGGTGAAGAGCCACTCGAGCATCTCTTCGTTCGAGAAGCCGTCGTCCCGCAGCAGTGTCAGGGTCCCGACCAGGCCCTTCACCACCTTGTCCCCGTCGATGAAGGCGGCGGGGACGTGCAGCGCGCGGTTCTCCCCCCGGCGTACGGCGATGAGCTGGCCGTCCTTGATCAGCTGCCGGACGCGGATCACGTCGACATCGAGCATCTCCGCGATGTCCGGCACGGTGAGCCAGGCGGGGACGAGAGCATCGGTCTTTGCGTCAATCTCGGTCACGGGAACAAGCCTGCCATCTGCCGCTGACAGTCGGAAGCCGGGCCGGTCCGACCAGGGGGTCGGCGGCTCAGGCGACGGCCGCCTTGAGCGGCCGGGCGGGGTCCACGAGGAGCCGGGGGTTCATCGGCGTGCCCGCCTCGATCAGCCGCCTGCCCTGGGCGAGGTCGCGCGGTCGTCCCACGGCCAGCAGGGCGACCAGGCGGTCCTCGCGCAGCCAGCAGACGCTCCAGGCGGGCCCGGACGGCTCGCCGCGCCACAGCAGGACGTCGGCGTCGGCGTGGTGACCGGCGTACTGGACGAAACGGCCGAACTGCTCGGACCAGAAGTACGGGACCGGGTCGTAGGGGACCGGCGGCTCGCCGGTGGCCGCGCCGAGGATGTTCGCCGCGACCGTGCGCGGCCCCTGGAGGGCGTTGTCCCAGTGGTGGACGAGGAGCCTCGCGCCGTACCTGCGCGAGGGGAAGGAGGCGCAGTCGCCGACCGCGTACACGTCCGGCAGGTTCGTGCGCAGGCCCGCGTCCGCCACGACCTCGTGGTGCGCGCCCAGCTCGACGCCGGAGCCGGCGAGCCAGGCGGTGGCGGGGCGGGCGCCGATGCCGACCACGACGGCGCCGGCGGCCAGCCGCGAACCGTCGTCCAGCACCACGGCGCCGGGCTCCAGGCGCGCCACGCGCGCGTGGGTGCGCAGGTCGGCGCCGCTGTCGGCGTACCAGTCGGCCATCGGGGCGGCGACCTCGGGCGGCAGCGCCCCGGCCAGCGGTCGGTCGGCGGCCTCGACCACGGTGACCGCGCAGCCGGCCTCGCGCGCGGCCGTCGCGAACTCCGCGCCGATCCAGCCGGCGCCGACGACCACGATGTCGTGCTGCCGGGCGAGGACGGGACGCAGGCGCTCGGCGTCGTCCAGGGTGCGCAGCAGATGCACGCCGGGCACGCCCTCGGAGCCCGGCAGCCGGACGGGCTCCGCCCCGGTGGCGAGGACGAGGACGTCGTAGGGGACGGGACCGCGCTCGGTGTCCAGCTCATGGTCGGCGGGTCGCAGGCCGAGGACCTCGCGGCCGAGCTCCAGCCCGATGCCGAGGCCCTCGAAGTCGACGTCGAAGGCGGAGTTCTCGGCCTTGCCGAGCAGCACGGCCTTGGACAGCGGGGGCCGGTCGTAGGGCTGGTGGGGTTCCGCGCCGATCAGGGTGACCGCTCCGTCGAAGCCCTGCTCGCGCAGGGCGACCCCGGTCTGCACCCCGGCCATGCCCGCGCCCGCGACGACCACGCGCCGCGCCCCGGACCGGCCCTCTTCCTGCCTCTGCTCGCTCACCCGATCACCATAGACACCTGACGTTTCGTCAGTCAGCCGCCCTGCTCGGTGACCTGCTCCACACCGTGCCCGACGCCCGGCGCCTCACGCGGGGATTCCTCCCCTTCGTCGGGGACCTGCTCCACGACGCTGACGCCGTGGCCCGCCCGCGACTCCCACTCCCAGGCCTCCTCGAGGCGGACCCGGCCGTCGGGCAGCTCCAGGACCGTCGACACGCAGTGCCCCGAGGAGGTCGTGCCGTCCTGGCCCAGCTGGACGTACCGGAAGTCGAGCCGGTCCCCTTCACGGGTCCCCACGAGGCGGCCGCACACGACGTCGCCGCCCGCGTATTCGGCCCAGACCGCCCCGTCCCGCTCGTGGTAGGCGAAGCGGGTGCGCAGGCCGACCTGCCCGGGAGCCTGGTCGACCACGGGGGCGAGGACGAGGCCGTCGAGCGAGCGTGCCATGGGCGGGGGCTCCCTTACTGAGGCGTGTCACGTCGGGCTAGGGTGGCCAACGTAGAGCACTCGCGGGAGCCCGGACGCACCGGGCTGAGAGGGAGGCTGGCGGCCTCCGACCGTACGAACCTGATCCGGGTCATGCCGGCGAAGGGAGGGGCTGGACGCCCATGTCGTCTCCACGCACGTCAGACGTCCTCGTCATCGGGGGCGGGATCATCGGGCTGGTCACCGCCTGGCGGGCCGCACAGCGCGGCCTCGCGACGGCGGTGGCGGACCCGGAGCCGGGCGGCGGGGCCGCCCAGGTGGCCGCCGGAATGCTGGCGGCCGTCACGGAACTGCACTACGGCGAGCAGACCCTGCTCGGTCTCAACCTCGCGTCGGCGCGCCGCTATCCGGACTTCGCGGCCGAGCTGACGGAGCTGACCGGGCTCGACGTCGGCTACCGGCGCTGCGGCACGCTCGCGGTCGCGCTGGACGCCGACGACCGCACCCATCTGCGCGAACTGCACGCCCTGCAGCGGCAGTCGGGGCTGGAGTCGGAGTGGCTGTCCGGGCGCGAGTGCCGGCGTCTGGAGCCGATGCTCGCGCCGGGTGTGCGCGGCGGCCTGCGAGCGGACGGCGACCACCAGGTCGATCCGCGGCGGCTGGCCGGGGCCCTGACGGCGGCCTGCGAGCGGGCGGGCGTCGTGTTCCACCGCACGTGGGCGGAGCGGCTGACGGTCGCGGCCGGCCGGGCGACGGGGGCCGTCCTGCGGGACGGCACGACGGCGGCGGCCGAACAGACGGTGCTGGCCGGCGGCAGTCTGAGCGGGCGGCTCGCGGGCGTCCCGCAGGACGTGCTGCCCGCCGTACGGCCCGTGAAGGGGCAGGTCCTGCGGCTGGCCGTGCCGGCCCGGTGCGCGCCGTTCCTGAGCCGGACCGTGCGGGCCGTGGTCCGCGGCAGCCACGTCTACCTGGTCCCCCGGGAGAACGGCGAACTGGTCGTGGGCGCGACCAGCGAGGAGCTCGGCTGGGACACCACCGTGACCGCGGGGGGCGTGTACGAGCTGCTGCGCGACGCCCACGAACTGGTCCCCGGCATCACCGAGCTGCCGCTCACCGAGACGCGCGCGGGCCTGCGTCCGGGGTCGTTGGACAACGCGCCGCTGCTCGGGCCGACGGAGCTGCCCGGGCTGCTGCTGGCCACCGGGCACTACCGCAACGGCGTGCTGCTGACGCCGGTGACCGGCGACGCGATGGCGGAGGTCCTGGTCACCGGGGAGCTGCCGGACGAGGCCCGACCCTTCAGTCCCCGGCGCTTCGGCGCCGCCGCACTCATGGAGCAGCCCGCGTGAACGCCCCTGTGAACGCCCCCGTGCACGTCTCGGTCAACGGCGAGCGGCGGCAGTTCGCTCCCGGCACCGCTCTCGACAGCGTCGTGCGGTCCCTGACGCCCGCGGCCTCCGGGGTGGCCGCCGCGCTCAACGAGACCGTCGTCCCACGCGCGCAGTGGCCGTCCACGGCGCTGTCCGACGGAGACCGCGTGGAAGTCCTCACCGCCGTCCAGGGAGGCTGAGCCATGGCCGACGACGACCTCGTCATCGGGGGGACGTCCTACTCCTCCCGGCTGATCATGGGCACCGGGGGCGCGCCCAGCCTGGAGGTGTTGGAGCGGGCCCTGGTCGCCTCCGGCACCGAGCTGACGACGGTCGCGATGCGCCGGGTCGACCCGTCGGTGCACGGGTCCGTGCTGTCGGTGCTGGAGCGGCTCGGCATCCGGGTGCTGCCGAACACGGCGGGCTGCTTCACGGCCGGCGAGGCCGTGCTGACGGCGCGGCTGGCCAGGGAGGCGCTGGGGACCGACCTGATCAAGCTGGAGGTCATCGCCGACGAGCGGACCCTGCTGCCGGACCCGGTCGAGCTGCTGGACGCGGCGGAGACGCTGGTGGACGAGGGGTTCACCGTGCTGCCGTACACGAACGACGATCCGGTGCTGGCCCGGAAGCTGGAGGACGTCGGCTGCGCCGCGGTGATGCCGCTGGGGTCGCCGATCGGGTCCGGCCTCGGGATCCGCAATCCGCACAACTTCCAGCTGATCGTCGAGCACGCGCGCGTGCCGGTGATCCTGGACGCGGGGGCCGGCACGGCGTCGGACGCGGCGCTGGCGATGGAGCTCGGGTGTGCGGGGGTGATGCTGGCGTCGGCGGTGACGCGGGCCCGCGATCCCGAACGGATGGCGTCCGCCATGCGGGCCGGCGTCGAGGCGGGCAGGTGGGCCCGGCTGGCGGGCCGCATCCCCCGCCGCTACTTCGCCGAGGCGTCGTCTCCCGCCGAGGGCCTGGCCGCCCTGGACCCGGAACGCCCCGCTTTCTGACGGCGGCGGGCCGCCCGGCGGGGGACGGACGTCACCGGCGCGGGACTCGCCCGGGCCTCGGGCGCGCCGGGTCCGGGCGCCGCCCGCCGGTTCGCGTCACAGCTCGGCTGCAGTCGCGCTGCGATCCCGGTGTGATCGGCGGGGTGTCGGCGGCGGCTCGTACACTCGCCTGCGTGGACACGACCCTTCAGGACCCTCTGGTCGGGCAGGTGCTCGACGGCAGGTATCGCGTGGAGGCGCGGATCGCGGTCGGCGGGATGGCCACGGTCTACCGGGCCGTGGACACCCGCCTCGACCGCGTGCTCGCGCTCAAGGTGATGCATCCGGCGCTCGCCGCCGACGCGGCGTTCGTCGAGCGGTTCATCCGGGAGGCGAAATCCGTCGCCCGCCTGGCCCATCCGAACGTCGTGCAGGTCTTCGACCAGGGCGCCGACGGGTCGTACGTCTACCTCGCCATGGAGTACATCGCCGGCTGCACCCTGCGCGACGTGCTGCGCGAGCGCGGGGCCCTTCAGCCGAGGGCCGCGCTCGACATCCTGGAGCCCGTCCTCGCCGCGCTGGGCGCCGCGCACCGGGCCGGGTTCGTGCACCGGGACATGAAGCCCGAGAACGTGCTGATCGGGGACGACGGCCGGGTCAAGGTCGCCGACTTCGGCCTGGTGCGCTCGGTGGACACCGTCACCAGCACCACCGGGGCGGTGCTCGGCACCGTGTCCTACCTCGCCCCCGAGCAGATCGACCAGCCGGGCGCCGCCGATCCCCGCGTCGACGTGTACGCGTGCGGCGTCGTGCTCTACGAGATGCTCACCGGCGACAAGCCGCACGAGGGGGACTCCCCCGCGATCGTGCTCTACAAGCACCTCCACGAGGACGTCCCGGCGCCCTCGGCGCTCGTCCCCGGGCTGCCCTTCGAGCTGGACGAACTCGTGGCGTCGGCCACCGCGCGCACGCCCGGCGTCCGGCCGCACGACGCCGTCGCGCTGCTCGCACAGGTCCGGGAGGCACGCGCCCCGCTCACCGAGGAGCAGCTGGACGCGCTGCCCCCGCAGGCCCTCTCCGATGAGCACGACAACGCCGAGGACCGCACGAGCGTGATCCCCCGCTCGCTCACCGTCCCCCGTCCGCTGCCGGTCAACGAGGACGAGCCCGTCGACGACGTGGTCGCGCTCAACCGGACCTCCCGGTTCCAGAGCCCGCCTCCGCTGCCGCCGCAACGCCGTTCCGTGCGGCCCCGGCGCTCGCTGATCGCACTCGTCACCGCCGTGCTGCTGGTGCTCGGCGTGGGCGCGGGCGTGTGGTACATCAACTCCGGCCAGTTCACCAAGGTCCCCTCGGTGCTGACGCAGAAGGAGGCCGAGGCCCGCAAGCGCCTGGAGGCGGCAGGGCTGGAGGTCGGCAAGGTCCGGCACACGTACAGCGACACGGCGCAGCGCGGCACGGTCACGGAGACGGACCCGGGGCCCGGCGCCCGGATCCGCAAGAACGACTCGGTGGCGCTCACCGTCTCCGACGGCCCCGAGATCGTGAAGGTGCCGGACGTGCAGGGCGCGGGGCTGGACAAGGCCCAGGAACAGCTGAAGAAGGACGGCCTGGAACCGGGCCTGGTCACCGAGGAGTTCAGCGACGACATCGCCCGCGGCGCGGTGATCAGCACCGATCCGGAGGCGGGCGCCCGGCGCCGCGCGGGCGCCGCGATCTCGCTCGTCGTGAGCAAGGGCAAGCCGATCGACGTCCCCGACGTCCTGGGTGACGGCCTGGACGACGCCAGGGCCGAGCTGGAGAAGGCAGGCCTGACGGTGAAGGTCGCCGCCGAGCAGGTCAACTCCGGGGTCGACAAGGGCAAGGTCGCGGCGCAGACCCCCAAGGCGGACAGTCAGCTCGCCGAGGGCGACACCGTGACGCTGACCGTGTCCAAGGGCCCGGAGATGGTCGAGGTCCCGAACGTGGTCGGCTCGAGTGTGGACGACGCCAAGTCGCTCCTGGAGCAGTCCGGGTTCCAGGTCGACGAGGACCGCGGCCTGCTCGGCCTGTTCGGCGACACCGTGAAGAAGCAGTCCGTCGAGGCCGGGAAGTCGGCTCCCAAGGGGTCGACGATCACGATCACCATCCGGTGACGGACCGGGCGGGCGGGCATGACACCCTGACCGGGTGAGTGCTCGTCCCCCCTTCCCCTCCCGCAATCCCGTCGGCGGCCATGTGCCCGTGGCGGGCGGTCTGCACCGCGTGGGCATGTCGTACGCGCACGACCTCGAGGCCGAGACGGTCCAGGTGTTCGTGGCCAACCCGCGCGGCTGGGCCACGCCGGTGGGCGACCCACGGCAGGACGAGGCCTTCCGGGAGGCGTGCGCGCAGCGGTCGGTCCCGGCGTACGTGCACGCGCCGTACCTGATCAACTTCGGCTCGCACACCGAGGCGACGGCCGAGCGGTCGGTGGCGTCGATGCGGCACTCGCTGCGCCGGGGGCGGGAGATCGGCGCGCTGGGCGTGGTCGTGCACACCGGGAGCGCGACGGGCGGACGGGACCGTTCGGCAGCGCTGAAGCAGGTGCGCGAGTACCTGCTGCCGCTGCTGGACGAGCTGACCCACGACGACGACCCGTTCCTGCTGCTGGAGTCCACCGCCGGCCAGGGCTCGTCGCTCTGCTCCCGGACCTGGGACTTCGGGCCGTACTTCGAGGCGCTGGACTGCCACCCCCGGCTCGGCGTCTGCCTCGACACCTGCCATGTCTTCGCGGCCGGTCACGACCTGGCCGGCCCGTCCGGCATGCACCGCACCCTAGACCTGCTGGTGGACACGGTCGGCGAGGGCCGGCTGAAGCTGATCCACGCCAACGACTCCAAGGACGTGGCCGGCGCGCACAAGGACCGGCACGAGAACATCGGCGCGGGTCACATCGGCGAGGACCCCTTCCGGGACCTGATGACCCACCCGGCGACGGCGGGCGTCCCGCTGATCATCGAGACGCCGGGCGGCAGGGAGGGCCATGCGGAGGACGTGCGGCGGCTGAAGAAGCTGCGGGACGGCTGAGGGCGACCCGCCTGGGAGAGGTTCAGAGTTCGGGGCCGTCCCCGGGCTCCTCCTGGTAGGAGTAGCGCTGCTCGCGCCAGGGGTCGCCGATGTTGTGGTAGCCGCGCTCCTCCCAGAAGCCCCGGCGGTCGGCGGTCATGTACTCGATGCCGCGCACCCATTTGGGGCCCTTCCAGGCGTAGAGGTGCGGGACGACCAGACGCAGCGGGAAGCCGTGCTCGGCCGTGAGCAGCTCGCCGTCCTTGTGGGTGGCGAAGATCGTGCGCTCGGCGGCGAAGTCGGACAGCCGCAGGTTGGAGCTGAAGCCGTACTCGGCCCACACCATCACATGGGTGACGCTCGGGGCGGGCGGCGCGATCTCCAGGATCGTGCGGGCCGGGATGCCGCCCCACTCGGCGCCGAGCATGCTGAACTTCGTCACACAGTGCAGGTCGGCCAGCACGGAGGCGTAGGGGAGGGCGGTGATCTCGTCGTGGTTCCAGCAGCGTTTCTCACCGTCGGCGGTGGCGCCGAAGACGCGGAACTCCCAGCGCTCGGGGCGGAACTTGGGGACCGGGCCGTAATGGGTGACGGGCCAGCCGCGCTGCAGTCGCTGTCCCGGCGGAAGCTCGGACACCGTCTCTGCTCCAGATTCGCGCTCCACCGGATGACCCATGACTCCATCCTGACAGACCCCGGACGATGCACATGACCAGCCATGACCCGGTCCGCCCCGAATCGGGCAACCGGTACTAAGCATGCACTAACTTACTAAGTACGCACTTACTGGACGATCTTCGATGCCGGTGAAATCATGCGGCGGAACCTCCCGAATTCCCCGACGTGGAAGGAGCCTCTGCGATGCAGGGCGACCCCGAGGTCATCGAGTTCCTCAATGAGCAGCTCACCGGCGAACTCACCGCCATCAACCAGTACTTCCTCCACGCCAAGATGCAGGAGAACTTCGGCTGGACGAAGCTCGCGAAATACACGCGTCACGAGTCCTTCGACGAGATGAAGCACGCCGAAGTGCTCACCGACCGGATTCTCTTCCTGGACGGGCTGCCGAATTACCAGCGGCTGTTCCATGTGCGCGTCGGCCAGACGGTCAAGGAGATGTTCGAGGCCGATCGGCTCATCGAGGTGGAGGCGATCGACCGGCTGAAGCGCGGCATCAAGGTGATGCGCGAAAAGGGCGACGTCACGTCCGCGAACATCTTCGAGTCGATCCTCGAGGACGAGGAACACCACATCGACTATCTGGACACCCAGCTGGAGCTGGTCGAGAAACTCGGCGAGGCGCTCTACATCGCCCAGCTGATCGAGCAGCCGGAGAGCTGAGCGGCGTGAAGCCGGACCGGCGCATGCCGCGACCGGCCGCGCCGGGTGCGGTGCTAGGCCGCTTCGTCGAGTGCGGCGAGGACCGGCGCGTTGCGGCCGGCGAGGTCGGCGACGCCCGGGCGCGGAGTGGCGCCCCGGCCCAGGATGGCCTGGATCCGGCGTACGCAGGAGCCGCAGTCCGTGCCCGCCTTGCAGGCGGAGGCGATCTGGCGCGGTGTGCAGGCGCCGTCGTCCACGTGCTGTTTGACCTGGGCCTCGGTCACCCCGAAGCAGCTGCAGACGTACACGCGGTTCACCTCCTCGCCGGTCCCTGAGTCACGCCTACCGGATCTCAGGGGATCCCTGGTCGGTGAGGCTAACCTAACCTTACCCGGCGCCGCGTGGCGGGAAAAGTGGAGCGGGGCGCGGATCGCATGTGATCCGCGCCCCACTGCCATGACAGCCGCGCCTACTGGTCGCGGTACATCTCCGCCACGAGGAACGCCAGGTCGAGGGACTGGCTGCGGTTGAGCCGGGGGTCGCAGGCCGTCTCGTAGCGCTGGTGGAGGTCGTCGACGAAGATCTCGTCGCCGCCGCCCACGCACTCGGTGACGTCGTCGCCGGTGAGCTCCACGTGGATGCCGCCGGGGTGGGTGCCGAGCGCCTTGTGGACCTCGAAGAAGCCCTTGACCTCGTCCAGCACGTCGTCGAAGCGGCGGGTCTTGTGGCCCGAGGCCGCCTCGTAGGTGTTGCCGTGCATCGGGTCGGTGATCCAGGCCACGGTCGCACCGGAAGCGGTGACCTTCTCCACCAGCTCGGGCAGCTTGTCACGGACCTTGTCGGCGCCCATGCGGACGATGAAGGTCAGCCGGCCGGGCTCGCGGTCGGGGTCGAGACGCTCGATGTACTGCAGCGCCTCCTCGGCCGTGGTCGTCGGGCCGAGCTTGACGCCCACGGGGTTGCGGATCTTCGAGGCGAACTCGATGTGCGCGTGATCCAGCTGCCGGGTGCGCTCGCCGATCCACACCATGTGCCCGGAGACGTCGTACAGGTGCCCGGTGCGGGAGTCGACCCTGGTCAGGGCGGACTCGTAGTCGAGCAGCAGCGCCTCGTGCGAGGCGTAGAACTCGACCGTCTTGAACTCCTCCGGGTCGGCCCCGCAGGCGTGCATGAAGTTCAGCGCGTTGTCGATCTCACGGGCGAGCTGCTCGTAGCGCTGGCCGGACGGGGACGACTTCACGAAGTCCTGGTTCCAGGCGTGCACCTGGCGCAGGTCGGCGTAGCCGCCGGTGGTGAAGGCGCGCACCAGGTTGAGCGTCGAGGCGGACGCGTTGTACATCCGCTTCAGCCGCTCGGGGTCCGGGACCCGGGCCGCCTCGTTGAACTCGAAGCCGTTGACCGAGTCGCCGCGGTACGTCGGCAGCGTCACGCCGTCACGGGTCTCGGTGTTCTTGGAACGCGGCTTCGAGTACTGGCCGGCGATCCGGCCGACCTTGACGACCGGCACGGAGGCCGCGTACGTCAGCACCGCGCCCATCTGCAGCAACGTCTTGAGCTTGTTGCGGATGTGGTCGGCCGACACCGCGTCGAAGGCCTCGGCGCAGTCGCCGCCCTGGAGGAGGAACGCCTCTCCCTTGGCGACGGCCGCCAACCGGGCGCGCAGCTGGTCGCACTCGCCCGCGAAGACGAGCGGCGGATACGACTCGAGGTCCGCGATCACTGCGCGCAGAGCCTCGGTGTCGGGGTACTCGGGCTGCTGCGCCGCGGGCAGGTCTCGCCAGGTGTTGCCAGCGCTCGCGCTGGTCTTAGCGTTCACGGTCACGCCCTCAACACTACGGGGTCGTGTCACGTCGTTTTCGCACCGGCTCGACAGGTGAGACGCCGTACCGCTCACCTGAGGACCTCCCCGCGGGCCGGGGACCCATGGGGTAGGGTGCGGCGCATGTTCGCGCTTTCGACCCAGAACTGGTGGTGGACCGCTCATCCGGCGGCCCACTGACTGCGCGTACGCAAGACTTCGCGAAGGCCGCCCGAGGGGCGGCCTTCGGTGTTCCCGGGCTCGGCCGTCCCTCTGGCGACACACTCCTCCCAGCGAGAAGGACACGCCAGATGCTTCTGTCCGACCTGTCGGTCGACCCCCGCCCGTTCGCCCTGCTGCGCCGCCGCACGCCGGGCCACGACGAGAACGTCGTCGAACTGCTCCTCGGCCCGGTCCGCGCCTGTGACCGGCTGGCCGACCTGCCCGACGAGGGCCTCGCCCTGGTCCCCTTCCGCCAGATCCGCGAGCGCGGCTTCGACGTGCGCGACGACGGCACGCCGCTCTCGGTGCTGCACCCCGAGGAAAGCCACTCCTTCCCGCTCGAGGACGTCCTCGCCCAGCTGCCCGACCACGACGTACGCGTCCGCGACGGCGCCTTCGACGTCGGCGACGAGGAGTACGCGCGGATCGTCGGGCGGGTGCTGCGCGACGAGATCGGCGGCGGCGAGGGCGCGAACTTCGTGATCCGGCGGACCTACGAGGGCGAGATCCCCGGGTTCTCCCGGGCCGACGCCCTCGCCCTGTTCCGGCGGCTGCTGGAGGGCGAGCGGGGCGCGTACTGGACGTTCGTCGTGCACACCGGGGACAGGACGCTGGTCGGGGCGAGCCCCGAGGTGCATGTGCGGATGTCCGGCGGCACGGTCGTCATGAACCCGATCAGCGGCACGTACCGGTATCCCGCCGAGGGGCCGAGCCCCGAGCACCTGCTGGACTTCCTCGCCGACGGCAAGGAGATCGAGGAGCTGTCGATGGTCGTCGACGAGGAGCTCAAGATGATGTGCACGGTCGGCGACATGGGCGGCGTGGTGGTCGGACCGCGGCTGAAGGAGATGGCGCACCTCGCGCACACCGAGTACGAGCTGCGCGGGAAATCCTCGCTGGACGCGCGGGAGGTGCTGAAGGAGACGATGTTCGCGGCGACCGTGACCGGCTCGCCCGTGCAGAACGCCTGCCGGGTCATCGAGCGGCACGAGGTCGGTGGGCGCGGGTACTACGCCGGCGCGCTGGCGCTGCTGGGCCGGGACTCGGGCGGGGCGCAGACCCTCGACTCCCCCATCCTCATCCGCACCGCCGACGTCGACGCGGCCGGGCGGCTGCGGGTGCCGGTCGGGGCCACGCTGGTGCGGGGGTCGGACCCGGCAGGCGAGGTGGCGGAGACCCACGCCAAGGCGGCCGGGGTGCTGGCGGCGCTGGGGGTGCGCGCGGGCCGCAAGGACACGCGGGCCGTGCCGCCGAGGCTCGCCGACGACCCCCGGGTGCGGGCGGCGCTCGACGGACGGCGCGCCTCGCTGGCGCCGTTCTGGCTGCGGATGCAGGAGCGGACGCGGGACCTGACCGGGCACGCGCTCGTCGTCGACGCCGAGGACTCCTTCACGGCGATGCTGGCGCACGTGCTGCGCTCCGGCGGCCTCGAGGTGGACGTCCGGCGCTACGACGAGGACGGGCTGCACGAGGCGGTGCTCGCGCACGAGGGACCGGTGGTGCTGGGGCCCGGCCCCGGCGATCCCTCGGACCTCGGCGATCCGAAGATGCGGGGGCTGCGGGAGCTGACCGCCCGGGTGCTGCGCGAGCACCGGCACGGGGTGCTCGGCGTGTGCCTCGGCCACGAGCTGATCGCGGCCGAGCTGGGGCTGCACATCGTCCGCAAGGAGGTGCCGTACCAGGGGGCTCAGACGGAGATCGACCTGTTCGGGCGGACCGAGACGGTGGGCTTCTACAACAGCTTCGTGGCGCGGTGCGACGACTCCGGTGCGCAGGAGCTCGCCGCGCAGGGGGTCGAGGTGAGCCGGGCCCCGAACGGCGAGGTGCACGCACTGCGGGGGCCCGGGTTCGGCGGGGTGCAGTTCCATCCGGAGTCGGTGCTGACGCTGAACGGGACGTCCCTGGTGCAAGAGGCCGTCGCCCGGCTCCGCGCCACGGGCCTGCCCTCGTAGCGGGTCGGCGCCGCGGGCCCTCGCGGCGGCTCAGCCGAAGAACACCCCCACCTCCGCGTACAGGCTCGGGTCGACGGTCTTCAGGCGGGCCGTCGCCTCGGCGATGGGCACCCGGACGACGTCCGTGCCGCGCAGGGCGACCATCTTGCCGAAGTCGCCCTCGTGCACGGCGTCGACGGCGTGCAGGCCGAAGCGGGTGGCGAGCCAGCGGTCGAAGGCGCTCGGGGTGCCGCCGCGCTGGACGTGGCCGAGGACCGTCGTGCGGGCCTCCTTCCCGGTGCGCCGCTCGATCTCCTTGGCCAGCCACTCGCCGACCCCGGAGAGCCGCACGTGCCCGAAGGAGTCCAGTGACCCGTCCTTGAGCACCACGTCGCCGTCCCGGGGCATCGCGCCCTCGGCGACGACCACGATCGGCGCGTACGACGAGCGGAAGCGGGAGGTCACCCAGGCGCACACCTGGTCGATGTCGAAGCGCTGCTCGGGGATGAGGATCACGTTGGCGCCGCCCGCCAGCCCGGAGTGCAGGGCGATCCAGCCCGCGTGGCGGCCCATCACCTCGACGACGAGGACGCGCATGTGCGACTCGGCGGTGGTGTGCAGCCGGTCGATGGCCTCGGTCGCGATGCCCACGGCGGTGTCGAAGCCGAAGGTGTAGTCGGTGGCGGACAGGTCGTTGTCGATGGTCTTGGGAACGCCGACGCAGGGCACCGCGAACTCGTCGGAGAGCCGGGCGGCGACCCCGAGCGTGTCCTCGCCGCCGATGGTCACGAGCGCGTCGACGCCCGACTCGGCGAGGGTGTCCTTGATACGGCGGACGCCGTCCTCCTCCTTGAAGGGGTTGGTCCGCGAGGAGCCGAGGATCGTGCCGCCGCGGGGCAGGATGCCCCGGACGGCGGGGATGTCGAGGCGGACCGAGCGCCTCTCGAGCAGACCCCGCCAGCCGTCCCGGAAGCCGACGAAGTCATGGCCGTACTCCTGGACGCCCTTGCGGACGACGGCCCGGATGACGGCGTTGAGGCCGGGGCAGTCGCCGCCTCCGGTCAGTACTCCGACGCGCATGGAAAGTGTCCCTTCGCCGCAGTTGTCTGACGAAGGGTCAGTGTCGCGCGCGGGTCACTCGTCGTCGAGGCCGCGTTCGATCGCGTACCGGACCAGTTCCACCCGGTTGTGCAGCTGGAGCTTGCCCAGGGTGTTCTGGACGTGGTTCTGGACGGTGCGGTGCGAGATCACCAGGCGTTCGGCGATCTGCTTGTAGCTCAGGCCCTTGGCGACGAGCCGGAGCACCTCGGTCTCGCGGTCGGTGAGCCGGGGCGCGTTCGGCTCGTCGCTGTCGGCCGCGGAGCCGGGGTCGGAGGCGAGCCGGCGGTACTCGCCGAGGACCAGGCCGGCCAGCCCCGGGGTGAACACCGGGTCGCCGGCGGCCGTGCGCCGCACCGCGTCCAGCAGTTCCTCGGTGGACGCCGACTTCAGCAGGTACCCGGTCGCGCCGGACTTCACCGCCTCCAGCACGTCGGCGTGCTCGCCGCTCGCCGACAGGACCAGGACCCGCAGGGCCGGGTTCGCGGCGACGACCTCCTTGCAGACCTGGACGCCCGGCTTGGCGGGCAGGTTCAGGTCCAGCACGAGCACGTCGGGCGTGACGGCCCTGGCGCGGCGCACGGCCTGCTCGCCGTCGCCTGCGGTGGCGACCACGTCCAGTCCCGACGCGGCCAGGTCCCGGGCGACCGCGTCGCGCCACATGGGGTGGTCGTCGACCACCATCACCCTGATCGCGTCGCCGCCGGCGCCCGCCCCGTCGTGTTCCTGGCTCATCGCCGTCCCGCCTTCCCCCGCTGCACGTTCTTCTCCTTCGGCACGGTCAGTTCGACCTCCGTGCCCTGTCCCGGCGTCGAGATCAGCTCGGCGCTGCCGCCGAGGTCCCGCAGCCGGCCCCGGATCGACTGGGCGACCCCGAGCCTTCCTTCGCCCTCGGCCTGAGCGAGCCGGCCCTCCGGGATGCCCGGCCCGTCGTCCCGCACGGTGACGACGACCGTGTCCGGCTCGTCCTCGACCAGGATCCAGGCCCGGGCGTCCTCCCCCGCGTGTGCGCGCACGTTGTCCAGCGCGGCCCCGACCGCTGCGGCCAGCTCCCGTGCGGCGGGCGCGGGCAGCGGCACCGCGGCGCCGGGGTCGGCCAGGTTCACCCGGGCGCCCGCGAAGGGGGCGAGCAGCGCGCGCAGGTCGACGACCGCGGGCTCTTCCGCTGGTTCGTCCACCGCGTAGACGACGGCGCCGTCCGCCGCGTCCCGGGAGACCCGGGAGACCGGCACGAGGCCGCCGGAGACCAGCATGCGCAGCGCCACCTCCTGCTCACCGGCGAGCCGGCCCAGCTCTGCCGCCTCCCCGCCGATGACCGCGCCGCGCCGCTGCACCATGGCGAGCACCTGCAGCACGCTGTCGTGGATGTCGCGGGCGAGCCGTTCCCGTTCCCGGGTCGCGGCCTCGATCTCCAGGGCGCGGGCGAGGGTGCGCTCGGAGGCGCGGGCGACCTCGACGACGTAGCCGATGGCGATGGAGGCGACCCAGACGAGGACGACGTTGTGGACGGTGTCGCGGGCCGGGGTGCCGCGCTCGACCAGGTTGGTCACCGCGACGGCCGTGGAGGCGAACGCCGCCCAGCGCCAGCCGCCCTTGATGGCGAACGCCAGCACCGAGCCCGCGGTCCATATCGACGGGAGCGTCGGAGCGCCGGACTGGATGCGTTCGTGGCTGTCCGCGACCGTGGTGAGCATGATGCCGGTGAGCGCGACGGTGAGGTCGGCGGCGAGGAAGCGCTTGGTGCAGCTCGCGGCGCTCGCGACCCTGGGCAGGGTGGCCACCGTCCAGACGAACAGGACGCAGTAGTAGGCGACCGCGACCCAGGGCCGGGCGAAACCGTCGTAGGCGGTGGCGAAGAACCCCACCGCGTAGAGCATGGTGAGCACCCGGTAGCCGGCGAGCGCACGCCACAGCGGCAGCTCGACCGACATCTTCATGACTCTCTCGCGTCTGGCCATCCGTCCCCCCGCCCCCGGGCCGCCGACTACGGCTCTCTTCGCCCTACTGCTCTTCGTCCCGCTTCTCCGCGTCCGGCGACTGCTGCGCCTCCGGCTGCTGCGCGTCCGGTTCGGTCCGGGCCTTCTCCGCCCGGGCCTTCTCCGCCTGGTCCTTCTCCGCCTGGGCCGCCTCGGCCCGGTCCTTCTCCGCCCGCTCCTTCGCGGCCCGGTCCTTCTCGGCCTGCGCGAGCGCCGCCTTCGCGGCCTTCTCGGCTTCCTTGTCGGCCTTCGCCGCCTCCGCGATCTGCCGCTTGGCGGCGGTCGCGTACATGTCGACGTACTCCTGGCCGGAGAGCTTCATGATCTCGTACATGACCTCGTCGGTCACGGCGCGCAGCACGAACCGGTCGTGCTCCATGCCCTGGTAGCGGCTGAAGTCCAGCGGGGCGCCGATGCGGATGCCGGGCCGCATGATCTTCGGCAGGACCTTGCCGGGCGGCTGGATCTTCTCGGTGTCGATCATGGCGACGGGGATCACGGGCGCGCCGGCGGCGAGCGCCACGCGCGCGAGGCCGCCCGGCTTGCCGCGGTAGAGGCGGCCGTCGGGCGAGCGGGTGCCCTCGGGATAGATCCCGAAGAGCTCCCCGCGCTCCAGCACCTCGATGCCGCTGCGGACCGCGGCCTCACCCGCGCCGCGCCCGCCGGAGCGGTCCACCGGGAGCTGGCCGACGCCCTTGAAGAAGGCCGCCGTCAGCCGGCCCTTCACGCCGGGCGTGGTGAAGTACTCGGCCTTCGCGATGAAGGTGACCTTGCGGTCGAGCACCGCGGGCAGGAAGAACGAGTCGGAGAACGACAGGTGGTTGCTCGCCAGGATCGCGGCGCCCTCGGCGGGGATGTTCTCCAGGCCTTCCACCCAGGGCCTGAAGGCGACCCGTAGGGGTCCCCCGATAGCGACCTTCATCGCGCCGTACAACAACCGACTGCCTCCTGTTTGTGTCGCACAGACCATAACCCGGGGCGGCGCCAATGGCTCCGACGGCCCTGGTCGGTGTCAGTGGGGTCGCGTACGGTGAAGCACACGTCCCTCCCATGCAGAACAGACGAAGACAGGAGACCGAAGGTGCCGGTCCTTCCTGGAGCCGAGCCGTACCGCCATGAGGGCGGGGAGGTCGGAGTGCTCCTCTGTCACGGCTTCACCGGTTCCCCGCAGTCGCTGCGCCCGTGGGCGCGGTACCTGGCCGAGCAGGGCCTGACGGTCTCGCTGCCGCTCCTGCCGGGCCACGGCACGCGCTGGGAGGACATGGCGCTGACCGGCTGGCAGGACTGGTACGCGGAAGTGGACCGCGAGCTGCACGCCCTGCGCCGGCGCTGCGCGACGGTGTTCGTGGTCGGTCTGTCCATGGGCGGCGCGCTGGCGCTGCGGCTGGCCGCGAAGCACGGGGAGGGCGTGGCCGGCGTCGTCGTCGTCAATCCGGCGAACAAGGTGCACGGCCTGTCCGCGTACGCCCTCCCGGTGGCCCGCCATCTCGTCCGCACGACCAGGGGGATCACGAGCGACATCGCGAAGGGCGGCGTCGCGGAGAGCGGGTACGACCGGGTGCCGCTGCACTCGGCGCACTCCCTGCGCGTCTTCCTGCGCCTGGTCGACGGCGAGCTGCCGCAGGTCACCCAGCCGCTGCTGCTGTTGCACAGCACGCAGGACCATGTGGTGCCGCCGGCCGACTCGGCACGGGTCCTCAGCCGGGTGTCGTCGACGGACGTGACCGAGATCCTGCTGGAACAGAGCTACCACGTGGCAACGTTGGACCACGATGCGGACCGGATCTTCGAGGAGAGCTACGCGTTCATCGGCCGGATCGCGCCCAGTGTCGGCAAGGAAGGGACGGCCGTAGGTGGCTGAGCACGACTCCGACCGCGAGGACCGGGAGAACCGGGACGAGCGGGACGGCCGGGACGCCCGGGAGGGGCGCGAGCCGGAGGAGCAGAGCGTGCCCTTCGACGAGGCGGCCGCGTGGGCGGCGATCGTCGCGGGGTACGGCGATGAGCCCCCGGACCCGCCGGGTGCGAAGCCGTTCAAGTCGGTCGAGGACCTGGCGCTCCCCGAGGTCGAGACGAACGACGAGGAGGCCGGGGCGGACACCGGCGCGGAGCCCGCGAAGGAATCCGGCGAGGAGAAGAAACCGGCCAAGCCACTGGGCAGTTCGGTCGCGTTCGCGCCCGGCGTCGGCCCGCGCGACTACACGACGCCCGAACCGGCCGAGGAGGACTTCGACGAGGACGACGAGGGCCACTTCGTCCCGCCGGAGCCGCCTCCGCTGCCCACCGCCGACACCACGTCCAGGTTCGCCTGGCTCGGCGTGCTCGGCGGTCCGGTGCTGCTGCTGCTCGCGGTGCTGCTGGGCTGGGAGATGACGTGGTGGCTCGCGACCATCGGCATCGGCGGCTTCCTCGGCGGCTTCGCCACGCTGGTGGCACGGATGCGCACGGACGACGAGGACGAGGGCGACCCGGGCCGGGGAGCGGTCGTCTGATCCACGGCCGGCGGTCCGGCCGTAGGAGGCACGGGCCGCGGCGGGCGGCGGGGATCGTTGTGGGCCGCGGGGACCGACGGGCGGGTCCGTGGCCGCCCTGCGGGGCAGGCCCGCTCACGGTCTGCGGCCGCCCTGCCGGGGCGAGGCGGACGGGGGTTCAGGCCGCGGTCACGCGGAGCGCGGCCAGCACCGGCAGATGATCGGTGGCCGCGCGCAGATCGGCCTCGGTGACGCCCGGCAGTCCGACCGGCACCCCGCAGCCCAGCACCTCCACAGCCTTCGTCGCGAAGATCGAGTCGATGCGGCGGTCCGGTCCGGTGGCCGGGAAGGTGTGCTCGGCGCCCCAGGGGGCCGCGGTGCGGCAGTCCTGGAGGGCTGCCGCCAGCCGGCCGAAGGTGTACCCGTCGGGCCGTTCGTTGAGGTCGCCGCCCACGATCGCGTGCTCCACGCCCAGACCGGCCAGCCGGTCGAGGAGCAGGCCGCCGTGCTCACGGCGCTCGGCCTCCGTCAGCCCGAGATGGCAGCTGACGACGCCCAGGCGGGCGCCCGCGAAGCGGACCACGGCCGTCGCCAGACCCCGGCGGAACTGCCCCGGGGTGAGCGGCAGCAGCACGTCCTCGGTGCGTTCGACGGTCGCCCGCAGTGAGCACAGGACGGCGGGGCCCGCCGCGGTGCCGCCGCCGGTGAGGATCACCTGACCGGAGGCGGCCGCGAGCCGGGCGAGCTTCTTGCGCCAGCGGAAGAAGAGCGGGGCTTCCTGGACGAGCACCAGGTCGGGGGCGCAGGCCGTGATGACCCGGGCGAGGGCGTCGGTGTCGTCCCGCAGGGAGCGGACGTTGTAGCTGAGTACCCGGATGACGGCCGAACCGTCCGGCTCGGTGCGGGAGTTGGGAAGCGGCGACGTCGTCGGCATGGTGATCAAGATACGCCGCCGCGTCCCGTACGTCCGGAAAAGCGAACGGGGGCCGCGCGAGCAGGCCCCCGTGTGGACGCAGACGCGCCGTACGCCTACATGATCGGGTCGGGCTCCCTCGCCAGGTCCGCCGCGCCGACCAGCCCCGCCTTGTTGCCGAGCTGCGCCGCGATGACGTCGGCCACCGGCCGCCAGTTGCCGCCGACCAGCCAGCGCTTGTACGACTTTCGGATCGGGTCGAGGACCAGGTCTCCCTCGTCCGAGAGACCGCCGCCGACGATGAACGCGGACGGGTCGAAGAGCGAGGCGAGGTCGGCGAGGCCCGCGCCGGCCCAGCGGGCGAGCTCGCGGTAGGAGTCCACGGCGACCGGATCGCCCTGGCGGGCGGCCATGGAGATGTGCTTGCCCTCGATGCCGTCGGGGCTGCCGTCGCCGAGACCGAGCAGCACCTCGGCGCGCTCGGGGGTGGCGTTGGCGCGCTGCTTGGCGTAGCGCACGAGGGCGCGGCCGGAGGCGTACTGCTCCCAGCAGCCCTGCGAGCCGCAGCCGCACAGCAGGCCGTCCGGCACCATCCGGATGTGGCCGAACTCGGCGGCCACGCCGAAGTGGCCCCGGCGCAGCTTGTTGCCGATGATGATGCCGCCGCCGAGGCCGGTGCCGAGGGTGATGCAGATGACGTTGCGGTGGCCCTTGCCGGCGCCGAACCTGTACTCGCCCCAGGCGGCGGCGTTGGCGTCGTTCTCCACGACTACGGGGAGACCCACACGGGCCTCGACCTCGTCCTTCAGCGGCTCCTGGCGCCAGTCGATGTTGGGCGCGAAGTAGACCGTCGACCGCTGGCGGTTGACATAACCGGCCGCGCCGATGCCCACACCGACGATGGCGTGCCCCACGCGCGCGCCGTCGACGGCGGCGGCGATGGCGTCCACGATGCCCTCGGGGGTGCCCGGGGTCGGCACCTGGTGGGTCGAGAGGATGTTGCCTTCCTCGTCGACCACGCCGGCCGCGATCTTCGTGCCGCCGATGTCGACGCCGATGGTGAGTCCCATGAATCCCTCAGTTCGGTCGAGCCCCGCTACGGTCAACCGTACCCGAGGCCCTGCCGTCGAAGGGCTTCAGTCCAAGTCGATGCGCTGGCCGGGACCGGTGCCGTCGCCGTCGTCGCGCCCCGGGCCGGGCGGCTCGTCCCGCGGGTCGTTCGCCCCGGCCGTCCAGCGGCCCTCCTGGGTCTGGACCGCGGAGCGGTAGGCGGCGAGCAGCTCGGCGCCGGCCGCCGCGAGGTGGTCGAAGACGTCCGGGTTGCGCTCGATCACGGGCTCCACGGCGGCCTTGGCCTGCTGGACGACCTGGCGGACGACCTGCTGGGCGGCGGGTCCGGCGACCGCCGTGAGCAGCGGGGACTGGAGGGAGGACAGCTTGTCGCCGACGGCGTCGAGGAGCTTGCGCAGCTCCTCGGCGGCCGAGCCCTGGGGCGGGCCGTACTCGGCGCGGCGGCGGGCCTTCTCCGCCGCCAGGTCCTCGGCGGCGGCGGTCGCCCAGGCGTCGGCGTCGCTCGCGCGGGGCGGGACGTCGCCGGACCCGGTCCCGGCGGGCTGCCCTGCGGCGTCGGGCGTGGGGCGCTCTTCGCTCATGGCGGACTCCTGACGACTCCTGGTGGACGGCGCCGGACTGCGGCTCGTCACTCCGACGTTACCCGAACGGCGGTATGCGGTTCACTGTCCGCGCGGCCACAGCCCGGGATCCGGGGCGAACCGCACGCACAGCTCCCCGTCGCGCAGGGCGGCGCCGTCGACCCCGCAGCGGCGCAGCACGGAGGGCAGCGCGACGATGCGGCGGAACGCTCCGGCGCTGACGACGAGTTCGTCGCCGCGCCGGACGAGGTCGAGTTCCTCGCGTATGGCGCCGGGCAGCGGGATGCGCCAGACGAGCACGCCGTCCTGGGCGAGCCGGTCGACGACGGGCCACTCGACCGGGGAGGCCGCGGGGTTGACGGCGGGCACGGCGAGCGCGGCGAGGTCCTCGGCCCCGCGGGGGTCGTGGCCGAGGTGGGCGACCGTCGCGGCGCCGGGCCACTCGCCGAGGGCCTTGTGCTGCTGGGCGGCGATCCCGGTGAGCGGTCCGGTGTGCGCCGCCTCCTCGGGCAGCACGCGGTTGGCGACGAGCGCCTCCACCGGCAGGCCGCGCAGGGCGAGACCCAGGCGGGCGTCGCGGACGGCGTCGACGCCGGCGGGCCCGGGCTCGGCGACCAGCCGGACGGCGGTGCGGCGGTCGGCGAGGACGGCCTCGACGGCGGCCAGTTCCAGGTCCCAGCGGGCGGTCGTCTCGTAGAGCTGCTCGGCGGGCATCGGCACTCCGGCGAGCCGGCCGAGCATGGGGCGCAGGGCGCGGGCGGCCTGGCGTTCCGGCGGGAGCAGCCGGCGCAGGTAGCGGCGCAGCTCCTCCGGGAGGGCCAGCAGGGCGAGTGCCTGCGGGGCGGGCGGCAGATCGACGACGAGGAGGTCGTGGGCCTCGGCGAGGGCGGCGTCGCGCAGCGCGCGCAGCAGGGTCAGTTCCTCGGCGCCGGGCAGCGGGGTGACCTCCTCGGCGTCGAGCCGGGAGGCGCCGACCAGGTCGAGGAGGGTGGCGGCGCGGTCCTGGAAGCCGGTGAGGTCGTCGCGGAAGCCGGCGGCGGCGTCGGGGCGCCAGGCGGTGAGGCGGGGGGCGACCCGTACGGGGCTCGTCCCGGTCCGCGTCCCGAGCGCCGCGCCGAGGGTGTCGGAGCGGTCGGCGCTGAGGACGAGGGTGCGGGCGCCTCCGGCGGCTGCGTGCTGTGCGGTGGCGGCGGCGATCGTCGTACGGCCGCTGCCGCCGGGGCCGGTGATCAGGAGGGTGCGCATGGTGGGGAACGGTACCTGTCGCGGCGCTCCGGGGGCTGCGCCCCCAGAGCCTCGCCCCGGCCCTTCAGGGGGTCTCGTCCTCGTCGCCGGACAGGCCGGCGGGAACGCGCCCGAAGGAGGAGCCGGCTACTTCCCGCCCGACTCCACGCGCTTCTTCAGGCCCGCCAGCGCACGGTCGATGATGACCTTCTCCGCCTTGCGCTTGATCATGCCCAGCATGGGGATCTTGACGTCCACGGTCAGCCGGTAGGTGACCTGGGTGCCGCCGGCGCCGGCCGGCTTGAGGAGGTAGGAGCCGTCGAGCTGGCGCAGCATCTGGGACTTCACCAGCGTCCAGGACACCTCGTGCTCGCCGGTCCAGGTGTAGCCGAGGACCTGGTCGTCCTTGATCGCGCCGGCGTCCATGACCAGGCGGACCTGTTCGGCGCGGCCCTGCCCGTCCTCCTTGAGGACCTCGGCCTGCTTCACCTCTCCGGTCCAGTCGGGGTAGCGGGCGAAGTCGGCGATCACCGCCATGACGTCAGCCGGTGCCGCCTCGATCGTGATGCTCGAGCTGGTGTGTTCCGCCATCGCCGTGGCTCCTTGGGATACGGGCCCGTAAAGGTACGTGGGTGCAGCGTGAAGGCTACCGCGCGGTCCGCCGGGCGAGTTCACCACTCCAGGGCCCAGGGCTTCCCGCTGCCCGCGAAGTGGCCGACGTTCACGCACTCGGTGGCCCCGATCCGCATCCGGCGGGCGAGCGGCTGGTGGACGTGGCCGAACAGGGAGTAGCGGGGGCGGGTGCGGCGGATCGCGTCGAGCAGGGCGCGGCTGCCGCGTTCGAAGCGGCGGGCGACGGTGTCGTAGACGAGTTCCGGCACCTCCGGCGGGATGTGGGTGCACAGCACGTCCACCTCGCCGACGGCCTCGATCTTGGCGGCGTACTCCTCGTCGCTGATCTCGTAGGGAGTGCGCATCGGCGTCCGCAGGCCGCCGCCGACGAAGCCGAAGACGCGGCCGCCGATCTCCGCCCGCTGCCCGTCGAGGACGGTCGTGCCGGATCCGGCGAACTCGGGCCACAGCTGCGGCATGTCGACGTTGCCGTAGGTGGCGTAGGTCGGGGTCGGGAACGCCGGGAACATCTCGCCGTACTGTTTGCGGACCGCCTTCTCGATCAGCGCGGCCCGGTCGCCGCCGACGCCGGCCCACAGCCGGCCGCCGAGTTCGCGGGCCTCCTCGAAGCGGCGGGCGGTGCGCAGCTCGACGAGACGGTCGGCGTTCTCCACGCCGAACAGGTCGGGGAAGATGCCGCGGGAGTGGTCCGCGTAGTCCAGGAACAGGACGAGGTCGCCGAGACAGATCAGCGCGTCCGCGCCCTCTCCGGCCCGGGCCAGGTCGCGTGCGTTGCCGTGCACGTCGCTGACCACGTGGATGCGTGTCCGGCGGTTCCCGGGCGGTGTGGATGCCATGTCGATCAAGGGTAGGCGTGTGCGGCACACGTGAACAGTGGCGGCCGGAATAGCGGTTACTGGCCAGTCAGTAAAGTGGTGGACTAGTGTCGCCCGGAAGACACCAATCTGTGTGACGCAGCGAACATCTCGCGGGACCCCCCTGTCGAAGAGGCCATACCGGCGGGTAACGTCCGGGCAGTCCAGTCGTGCTCAGGTTTTCAACCACGGGATTCCGGCCACGGAGATCCCGCCGAGACATCTGAGCGCATGCCCGAGCCATGGACCGCATCGTCGCATCGCACAACGTCGTGGCGCCGGCGCCCTATGAGGAGCAGCAGTCTTGCGCGAGTTCAGCCTTCCGGCTTTGTACGAGGTCCCTGCGGACGGCAATCTGACCGACATCGTCCGCAGAAACGCCGCGCAGCATCCCGACGTCGCCGTCATCGCCCGCAAGGCGGCCGGCGTGTGGCAGGACGTGACGGCCACGGCCTTCCTGGCCGAGGTGCACGCCGCCGCCAAGGGCCTCATCGCCTCCGGCGTCCAGCCCGGCGACCGGGTCGGTCTGATGTCGCGCACCCGCTACGAGTGGACGCTGCTCGACTTCGCGATCTGGTGCGCGGGCGGGGTCACCGTCCCGGTGTACGAGACCAGCTCCCCGGAGCAGGTGCAGTGGATCCTCTCCGACTCGGGCGCCACCGCCGTCGTCGTCGAGCTGGACGCCCACGCGGCCGCCGTGGAGTCGGTGCGCGAGTCGCTGCCGGCGCTGAAGCACGTCTGGCAGATCGAGGCGGGCGGCGTCGAGGAGCTCGGGCGGCTCGGCAGGGACGTCTCCGACGAGGTCGTCGAGGAGCGCAGCTCGCAGGCCAGGGCCGACGACCCGGCGACGATCGTCTACACCTCCGGCACGACCGGCCGGCCCAAGGGCTGTGTGCTCACCCACCGCAGCTTCTTCGCCGAGTGCGGGAACGTCGTGGAGCGGCTGCGGCCGCTGTTCCGCACCGGCGAGTGCAGCGTCCTGCTCTTCCTGCCGCTCGCGCACGTCTTCGGCCGGCTGGTGCAGATCGCCCCGATGATGGCGCCGATCAAGCTGGGCACCGTCCCGGACATCAAGAACCTCACCGACGAGCTGGCGTCCTTCCGGCCGACGCTGATCCTCGGCGTGCCGCGGGTCTTCGAGAAGGTATACAACTCGGCGCGCGCCAAGGCGCAGGCGGACGGCAAGGGCGCGATCTTCGACAAGGCCGCGGACACCGCGATCGCGTACAGCAAGGCGCTGGAGCTGCCGGGCGGGCCGCCGCTGAAACTGAAGATCAAGCACAGGGTCTTCGACAAGCTGGTCTACAGCAAGCTGCGTGCGGTGCTCGGCGGCCGCGGCGAGTACGCGATCTCCGGCGGCGCCCCGCTGGGCGAGCGCCTCGGTCACTTCTTCCGCGGCATCGGCTTCACCGTCCTGGAGGGGTACGGCCTCACGGAGTCCTGCGCCGCGACCGCCTTCAACCCGTGGGACCGGCAGAAGATCGGCACGGTCGGCCAGCCGCTGCCCGGCTCGGTCGTGCGGATCGCGGACGACGGCGAGGTGCTGCTGCACGGCGAGCACCTGTTCAAGGAGTACTGGAACAACCCGGGCGCGACCGCCGAGGCGCTGGCCGACGGCTGGTTCCACACGGGTGACATCGGCACCCTGGACGAGGACGGCTACCTCGCGATCACCGGCCGCAAGAAGGAGATCATCGTCACCGCGGGCGGCAAGAACGTCGCGCCGGCCGTGATCGAGGACCGCATCCGTGCGCACGCGCTGGTCGCGGAGTGCATGGTGGTGGGCGACGGGCGGCCGTTCGTGGGCGCGCTGGTCACCATCGACGAGGAGTTCCTGGGCCGTTGGGCCTCCGATCACGGCAAGCCGGCGGGCTCGACCGCGGCGTCGCTGCGCGAGGACGCCGACCTGCAGGCTGCCGTCCAGTCGGCGATCGACGACGGCAACGCCGCGGTCTCGAAAGCGGAATCGGTGCGGAAGTTCCGCATTCTCTCCTCCCAGTTCACGGAGGACTCGGGCCATCTCACGCCGTCGCTGAAGCTCAAGCGCAACGTGGTGGCGAAGGACTACGCGGGCGAGATCGAGGCGATCTACGCCAAGTGACCTGCTGGGCACACCTCCTGATGGGGCGTCATGGCGCGGTGTCCTCCACGAGGACCCGCGCCATCGTGCGTTCGGCGAGTGCGGTGACGGTGACGAACGGGTTCACCCCGATGTTGCCGGGCACCAGTGAGCCGTCGGTGACGTACAGCTTCGAATAGCCCTTCACCCGGCCGTAGTCGTCGGTCGCCTTCCCCAGCACGCAGCCGCCGAGCGGGTGGTAGGTGAAGTCGTCGGCGAAGACCTTGTTGGACGTGCCGAACAGGTCGTAGCGGTAGATCGTGGCGTTCGCCGCGTTGATCCGGTCGAACAGCTTCTTCGCCATGGCCACCGAGACCGCGCTCTGCGCGGCGCTCCAGCCGAGCTTCACCCCGCCGGACGCGGCGTCGTACGTGAAGGAGGCCCGCTGCGGGTTCTTGGTGATCGCGAGATAGAGGCTCACCCAGTGTTCCAGCCCCGTGGGCAGCGGGGCGATCTCGGCGAAGACGGGGTTGTCGGTGTTCGCCCAGTCGTCGATGCCCATGACCGGCATGGTCGACTGATTGGCCCCGACGGTGTCCCACAGGTGGTTGGCCCGGCCGAGCATCACGTTGCCGTTGGTTCCCCAGCCCGCCCCGACGCTCGCGTTCAGCGCGGGCAGCGTGCCCGTCTCCCGGGCGCGGACGAGGAGTTCGCTGGTGCCGAGGCTGCCGGCGCCGAGGAAGAGGTAGGTGCAGCCGTACTGCTTGGTCTCGACGACCCGGCCCGTGTCGTCGATGCGGTCGGCGGTCAGGACGTACGTCCCGTCGTTCGCCCGGCTGACCGCGCGGACCTTCTCCAGGGTGTGGATCGTGACGTTGCCGGTGCCGAGCGCGGACGCCAGATACGTCTTGTCGAGGCTGCGCTTGCCGTGGTTGTTTCCGTAGATGACCTCCTGGCCGAGCGCGGATCTGACGGCGGCGCCCGCGGCCTCGCGCTGCATGTAGTCGAAGTCGTAGACGCTCGGCACGAACGTGGTCTTCAGTCCGGCCCTGGCGGCGTGCTTGCGGGAGACCCGGCTGAACCGGTACCACTCCGTCGACTCGAACCACGCGGGGTCGACGCTGTTGACGCCGAGCATGGCGCGGGCGCGCGGGTAGTACGTCGCGTACATCTCCGCCGCGTCCACGGTGGGGAACTGTTCGGCGAAGTAGGACTGCGGCGGGGTGACCGCCATCGAGCCGTTGACCAGGGAGCCGCCGCCGACCCCCCGGCCCACGAAGACGGACATGGCGTCGAAGTGCACGCGGTCCAGGACGCCGGGGTAGCGGGTGATGTCCTTGTTGACGAGGTCCAGCCACAGGAAGGTGGCGAGCGGCGCCTCGGTGCGGGTGCGGAACCACATGGACCGCTGGTCGGGGGAGGCGGTGTTGCAGAACACCTTGCCGTCGGAGCCGGCCGTGTTCCACAGCCGGCCCATCTCGAGGACGAGGGTGCGGATGCCCGCCTGGCCCAGACGGAGGGCGGCGACCGCGGCGCCGTAACCGGAGCCGACGATGATCGCCGGGGCGGATTCGACCGCCGCGGGCTCGTCGGCGCGGGCCGACTGCAGGCCCACGCGGGTGAAGCCGAGGGTGGCCGCCGTCTGCAGGGCGGCCATACCAAGGATTTGACGTCTCGTCAGCTGACGCTGCATCAGTTTGGCTGTCATGTGCGCAGCATCAGCGGATTTCCGCCGTCCGGCTAGGGGTGCGGAGGGCAAAGATGGGACAGGTCGGAAAAAACCGAGCAGACGCGGGCCGAAGGGAACGCTCCGGGACGGGTCCGCAAAGCGGCGACGCAGCGAGGGACTTCGCGGACCCGCCCGAGGACGGCCGGTTCGACGAGCGCGGACGCGCCCTGGGAAGCTTCGCGGAGCGCGGAGGCCCCCTGGGGCGGTTCGACGAGGAGGGTGCGCCCTACGAAGGTTCGACGAGGAGGGTGCGCAGCTTCTCCGCCAGCAGGTCCCAGCGCCACCGCTCCTCCACCCACTGCCGTCCGCGCTCCCCCATCCGGCGGCGCAGCTCGGCGTCCCCGAGCAGGACGACGATCCGTTCGGCGGCCTCCTCCGGCGAGCCGCCGCGCACGACCCAGCCCGTCTCCCCGTCGAGCACCGCGTCGGGCGCGCCCCCGGAGTCGCCGGCGACGACGGGCAGTCCGGTCGCCGAGGCCTCCAGATAGACGATCCCGAGGCCCTCGACGTCGAGGCCGCCCCGCCGCGTCCGGCACGGCATCGCGAAGACGTCCCCGGCGCCGTAGTGGGCGGGCAGCTCGGACCACGGCACGGAGCCGGTGAAGCGGACCGAGCCCGCGACTCCCGTCTCGCGCGCGAGCCGGCGCAGGTCCTTCTCGTACGGGCCGCCACCGACGATCAGCAGCACGGCGTCCGGCTGCGCGGCCAGGATCCGGGGCATGGCCAGGATCAGCGTGTCCTGGCCCTTGCGCGGCACCAGCCGCGAGACGCACACCACCACCGGCCGGTCGGTCAGCCCGAGCCGCGCGCGGACCTCGTCGCCGCCCGAGCCCGGGTGGAAGGTCTTCTCGTCGACGCCCGGCGGCAGCTGCGCCATTCGTTCGGCCGCCTCGGCGCTCAGCGCCGTGGCGATCCGCGAACGGGTGTACTCGCCCAGGTAGGTGATCGTGTCCGTGGCCTCGCCGATCCGGCCGAGCAGCTGCCGGGCGGCGGGCAGCTGGGCCCATCCGGCCTCGTGCCCGTGCGTGGTGGCCACCAGCCGCTCGGCGCCCGCCCGGCGCAGCGCCGGCGCCATCAGCCCGAGCGGCGCGGCCGCCCCGAACCACACCGAGGTGCAGCCGTGCTCCCGCAGCAGAGCGGCGGCGCGCCGGGTCGCCCCGGGCGTCGGCAGCAGCATCGTCGTGGAGTCCCGGACGACGGTGAAGGGCTGCTCGGCGTCGAAGGCCGCCGTCGCCTCGACGCCCTCGCGGGAGCGTTTCCAGGTGGACGCGTAGACGACGAGACGGTCGGGGTCGAGGCGGAGCGCCATGTTGTGCAGGAACGCCTGGATGCCGCCCGGGCGGGGCGGGAAGTCGTTCGTCACGATCAGGGTCTTGTGCATCGCAGCCGACCTTATCCAAACGCCGTTCACCGCCGCGTCCGGCCGCGCTTCACAGCCGGCGGGGGGATCATGGCGCTCACGGCCGCCGAGCGGACGGGCGAAGAAGCGACGCCCGTGCCGAAAGGAACGGGCGGGCGGACAGGAACGGACGGACAGGAACGGACGGCTCCGGGTGGAGATGACGGACGCGGGACGGCCTCTGACGGGCCTGCTGACGACCTGGGGCACGACCCGGCTCGTCCTGCTGCTCTTCGCATTCCACGTGCTCGAATTCCCGGGGCCGGACGTCACCAGCGACGTCTGGGCCACCTACCGGGACTGGTACGAGGTGCTGCGCGGCGGCGCGTTCCCGGCGGCCGACGTCACCTGGCAGTACCCGCCCGCCGCCGCCCTCGCGATCCTCTCCCCGGGCCTGCTGCCCTTCCTGGACTACGCGTCGGCGTTCTTCGTGCTGGCGTTCCTCGCCGACCTCGTCGTGTTCATGCTCCTGCTGCACACGGGCCTGCGCCCCGGCCGGTCGCTGCGCGGCGCCTGGCTGTGGACGGCGGGCGCCGCGCTGCTCGGCCCCACCCTGTACTCCCGCTACGACGTGATGGTGACCGCGGTCGCGGTCGGCGCGCTGGCAGCGGGCGTACGGCGCCCCGCGGTGATGGGCGCCCTGACGGGCTTCGCGGCACTGCTCAAGGCATGGCCGGTGCTGCTGCTGGCCGGCGCCGAGCGCAGGCGGGCCTGGGGCGCGGCCGCGGCGACGGCCCTCACGCTGTCCGCACTGTCCGCCCTGGCCGTGCCCGGCGCCTTCGCCTTCCTCTCCTTCCAGCGCGACCGGGGCACCGAGGTGGAGTCCGTGGGCGCTCTCGTCTTCCATGTCGCCCGGCGGTTCGGCTGGCAGGGCGAGGTGCTGTTCCGTTACGGCTGTCTGGAGTTCACGGGCCCGTACGTGGGCGTGGTGAACGACGCGGCGCTGGGACTCACGGCGCTCGCGTCGGGCTGGCTGCTGCTGTGGCGGCGCCGGCTGGCCGGGCGGCCCCTCGGACCGCGCTCGCTCGCCGAGGCGGCCTTCACGGCGGTGCTGCTGTTCACCGTCACCAGCCGGGTGCTCAGTCCGCAGTACCTGGTGTGGCTGATCGGCCTGGCGGCGGTCTGCCTGTGCTTCCGCGACAGCCGGATGACCCTTCCGGCCGCCCTGGTCCTGGCCGCCGCGGCGGTGACGGTGCTGGAGTTCCCGGTCCTGTTCGAGGACGTCGTCGCGAGCACCCTCCTCGGCGTCTGTCTGATGGTCCTGCGCAACGGGCTGCTGGTCGCCGCAGCCCTCACCGCCGCCGTACGCCTGTGGCGCTCGACGGCGCCGACGCCCCTGCCCGCGGGCCCCGGCGGCCCCTCCGGTCAGGCGGCCCGCGCCGGCGAGCGCAACGCGTCCTCCTGACCTGGCCGCCACGCCCGCCGCAGCACCGCGGCCACCGCCGCGCACTGCACCGCCGTCCCGAGCGTCAGGGCCAGGCACACCCCGGGCAGCCCCCACTCCGAGAGCCCGTACGCCAGCGGCAGCTGGACGGCGACGCCCAGGGCGGTCACCCGCAGCAGCACGGGCGCGCCGCCGCTCCCCTCGAAGACCCCGCCCAGAGCGATGAATCCGCCCATGAGCAGGAGGTAGGGCCCGATGCAGCGCAGGAAGACCACCCCCTGGCGGGCCACCGCGGGGCCGGAGCCGAAGGCGGCCATGAGGACGGGGGCCGTCGCGCCCAGCAGCAGGGCGGCCGCGAGAGCCGCGCAGCCTGAGACGAGCACTGCCTGCGACCCGATCTCCCGCCGCACCCGCGCGGTCGCGGCCGCGCCCGGGGGCAGGGCCGCCGTTCCGGCCGCGCCCAGCGTGTGCGCGGTGTGGATGGACGCGGCCTGGCGGACCGCGTAGAAGGCCATGGTCGCCACGTACAGGACCTTGTAGGCGATCGCGTAGGCGGCCACCGCCGTCACTCCGAGCCTCGCCACGACCGCCACCAGGGCCAGCGTCCCGGCCTGTCGCACGGTGAAGTCCGCCGACATGGGCAGCCCGGTGGTCAGCGTCCGCCGCAGGGAGGCGGCCGCGCCGCGGGCGGGCGGGGCGCCCGCGGCCTCCCGCAGCAGGGGGGCGCGGCGCAGGGCGAGCAGCCCGGCCCCGAGGGCGACGCTCCGGCACAGCACCGTGGAGGCGGCGGCGCCCGGGACGCCGTACAGGTGGATGAAGAGCGGGTCGCAGAGCAGGATGAGGCCGTTCGCCAGCAGGGCCAGCCGCATCGGGGTCCTGGTGTCGCCCGCGCCCTTGAGGACGCCGTCGACGAGCTGCTGGGCGAAGAAGACGGCGATGCCCGGCATCGACACGGCGAAGTAGGAGACGGCCAGCGGGAGGGCCGGGCCGCCGTCCCCGCCGAGGACCAGCCGGGCCAGCGGCTCGCGCAGCAGGAAGCCGCCGGCCGCCGAACCGGGCCCGCGGCGGGCAGTCCCACCGGTCCGTAGCCCCACCGGTCCGCACTCCCGCCCGATCGCAGTCCCGCCGGGCCGCGGCGGTCCCGCCGGACTGACGTGGGTCAGCCGAGCTGCGACTTCAGATAGCCCTGCCAGTCCGCTGTGAACTGCGCCAAGGTGACCCCCAGCACGTCGCGCAGGGCGCTCTCCACCGCGCCCGGCCGCTTCCCGTGCGCCCCCACCGCCCGGTAGAAGGCGTCCAGTCGCACCTCGCCCCACCGGTCGGCGATCATGCGGCAGGCCAGCCAGCCGCCCTCGTAGGCCGTGGCGAGCCGCTCGGTGTCGCCGGAGAAGCCGAAGTCGCCGTCGGCGGGCAGCGCCGCCGGCACGTTCCCCTCGGCGACGGCGCGCTGGAGTTCCGGCGCCGCCTCGACGGGCGTGCGGCCGGTGTCGCGGTAGCCGACCCAGTCGGCGTACCCCTCGGACAGCCACAGCGGGGTGGCGCCGTTGGTGTGGGCGCGGGTCGCGACGTGCGTCGTCTCATGGGTGAGGACCACCTGCCGGCCGACCCGGCCGAGCATGGCGTACGCGTCGGGGTTGACGATGACCCGGTCCGCGGGCGTCTTGGCCCCGCCGCCCGTCTCTCCGGTCGTGACCGCGGCTATGCCCCGGTAGGAGGAGGGCGGCGAGCCGAGCAGCGCCGCCATGCCGTCCAGCGACTTCGGCACGAGGACGACGACGCGGCCGGCCCAGTCGGTGCCCCACGCGGCCGAGACCGCGGGCACCGCGTCGTCGGCCAGTCCGGCGAAGGCCCGCAGCCGCTCGTCGGTCTGACCGACACCCAGCACCAGGCTGTGGACGCCCCGCACGACGCGCACCGCGCCCTGGTCCCAGAGCTGTTGGGCGGCCTTGGCGGCGGGCTTCTCCGAAACCACCGACCACCGCCCCGAGCCGTCACGGGCCAGGCTCAGGGTGCGGCCCACGGTCACCGGCGCCCGGTCGTAGCCCGCCACCCGGTAGCTCAGCTCGGCGTCGGCGGTGGCGGCGTCCCCGGCGCGGTGCAGCGCCCCCACCCGGTACGACCAGGTCGCCAGCGGCACGGCCCGCAGCGCGGCGTACCCGGTCGCGGTCCCGGTGGCCGCGTAGGCGCGCGGGTCATGGCCGAGGACCGCGGCGGCCCGCCGGTCGAGGACCCGCTGGACGTCGGCCCGTGCGCCGTCCGGTCCGGCGCGCCCGCCGCAGGCGACCGACGCGACGAACAGCGGGGCCAGCAGCAGGCAGAGCCCGCGCACCCCGGCGCCGCGCGCCCGCCTTCGACCAGCCATTCTCCCGATCGTACGGCGGCAGCGGCGCGTGGGACCCGGTCAGGGCCTGGTGACGGACGACACCGGCATCATCCCGACCGGGTCGTAGCGCACCGGCGCGCCCGGGTAGGGGGCGTGGATGACCTGCCCGTTGCCGACGTACATGCCGACATGGCTGGCGTCGGAGCGGTAGGTGACGATGTCGCCGGGCTGCGCCTGGGAGAGCGGCACCCGGCGTCCGGCGTGCGCCTGGGCCTGCGAGGTGCGCGGCAGGGAGACCCCGGCCTGTGCGTACGACCACTGCATGAGGCCCGAGCAGTCGAACCCGGAGGGGCCGTTGGCGCCCCAGATGTACGGCTTGCCGAGCGCGGAGCGCACCGCGGCCACGGCGGCGGCCGCCCGCCCCGACGCCGGGACGGCGCCGGAGAGGTCCGGCAGGCCGTCGCGGCCGGACCGGGAGGCCCGGTCGTAGGCGGCGCGCTCGTCGGACGGCAGCGAGTTGAGCAGCTGCCGGGCCCTCGCGAGCTTCTGCTCCACGGTCTGCTTGTGCCGGGTGACCGCCTCGCGGCTCTTCTCCAGCTCGGCGAGCTTGCGGGCGGCCTCGGAGCGCTCCTGGTGGAGCTCGCGCAACGCGCCCTGCAAGGTGCGCAGTTCGCCGGCCTGGTGGGCGGTGATGCGGTCGAGGACGGACGCCTTGGCGAGGTACTCCTCGGGGTCGTCGGAGAACAGCAGCGCAAGCGAGGGGTCGAGGCCGCCGGAGCGGTACTGGGCGCCGGCCAGCGCACCGAGCTCCTCGCGCATGCCGTTGACGCGCTGCTGCTGGCGGGCGATGTGGTCCTGGGCCAGGCCGACCTGCTCCCGCAGGGCGTCGGCGCGCTCGCCGGCCTTGTTGAAGGCCTCGGTGGCCTTCTCGGCCTCCGTGTAGAGACGGTCCACCTCGACACGGGTGTCGTCGTGCGGCGCGGCCGTGGCCGGTACGGCGGAGACGGCGCCGAGTGCGGCTGCCGCGACGGACAGCACGCTCAGGGCGCTGCAGGCGCCCCGGTCGAACCCGGACTGTGCAAGGCGACGATGGGACCCCACGGGAAGCCGCGCTCCTTCCACCGGCGGACAGAACGCGGCAGACAGTAGCCCCGCGACGGGGGGTCGGCCAAAGACCTCGGCGGGCACGCACAGTGACGCCCCGCCGCTGACGCAGGTCACCGGCGGGGCGTGGGGTCACTTCGGGTCGCCACGATTCGCCCGTTCGGGCGGCGTGGTGTCCTGATCTTGAGGACGATCAGATCCGGACGCCGAACTGGAACGGCATGTTGTTGATCGACTCGTAGCGCACGACGGTGTTGGTGCGCGGGGCGTGCAGCACCTGGCCGTTGCCCGCGTAGAGGCCGACGTGGTGCAGGTCGCCGTAGAAGATGACCAGGTCGCCGACCTTGAGGTCGGCCTTGCTGTAGATGCGCGTGCCGTCGTTGGCCTGGTCCTGCGAGATGCGCGAGATGTGGACGCCCGCCTGGGCGTAGGCCCAGGAGGTCAGGCCCGAGCAGTCGTAGGTGGCGGTGCCGGTGGCGCCGTACTGGTACGGCTTGCCGAGCTGGGTCTGGGCGGCCCGGAAGGCGGCCATGGCGAAGCCGGAGCCGGGCGGGGTGTCGCCGAGGTCGACCCGCTGGCCGGCGTCGCGGCTGGCGCGGGCGTCGGCGGCGGACAGGGCCGCCTTCTCCTTGGCCGTCAGCGTGTTCAGGAGCTTCTGCGCCTCGGCCAGCTTCCCCTGGACTTCCTTCTTCTTCTTGCCGAGCTCGGTGCGGGTGGTGGCGAGGTCCTTGAGCTTGGCGGACGCCTCGCTGCGCTCCTGCGCGAGCTCGCGCTGCTTCTCCTGGATCTTCTTCAGCGCCTCGACCTGCTGGGCGCTGAGCTGGTCGGCGGCGGACGCCTTGTCCAGGTAGTCGTCCGGGTTGGAGGAGAGGAGCAGCTGCAGGGACGGGTCGATGGAGCCGGTGCGGTACTGGGCCGCGGCCGCCAGGCCCATGGAGTCGCGCAGCTCGTTGAGGTCTGCCTGACCGCGCGCGACGTTGTCCTGGATGGTGGAGATCTCCTTCTGGAGCTTCTCCTGCTTCTCCTTGGCCCCGTTGTACGTCTCGGTGGCCTGCTCCGCCTCTTCGTAGAGCTTGTCGACCTTGCTCTTGACCTCGTCCTTGCTGAGCTTCTCGCTGGGCGCCGCGTTGGCGGCCTGTGAGCTCAGCACGACGGCAGCGGCGGCTGCGGTGGTCAGCACGGTCACGCGCGCGCGACTCGGCTGCTTCGGTCGACGATGGGACGCCACGGAGACGGGCTCCTTCTTTTGAGTGATCACCCGTTTGGAGGTTCGATCACCAGACCTTAGTGACCTCTCCGTGATCAGTTCAAATCCCCCGGCAGAAAAAACCCATCACGCAACGCAGTTTTTTCACACAACTCACGTGCAGTGATTGACCGATTGACGCTACGTTGCGTGACGATTCCGCCAATTCGGTCATTGAACCCGCATTTTCCACCTTCTCAGGACAGTCGCTTCAGAAGCACCGCGGAAGCCACCGGTCGGGCGCCCGCCTTCGCGATGCCGTCGGCGACCTCGCGGTCGGTCGAGGCGACGATGACCGGCCGGCCGGGCGGCTCGGCCCGCACCAGCTGCCGGATCAGCTCGTCGGCCGTGACGCCCGGCTTGGAGAACAACACCCGCACCCCGCGCGGCGGAGCGAGCAGCACCGGAGCGACGAGCTCGGCGCCGTCGAAGACACAGGTGACCTCGGCGCCGGTCTGCGCGGCGAGTTGCGAGAGCTGACCGAGGAGCCGCAGCCGCTGCTTCTCCAACGGCATCTGCGGATAGCCGGTCTTGGTGACGTTGTAGCCGTCGACCACGAGATGCGCCTGCGGCAGCGCGAGCAACTGGTCGAGAATGGCCGGATCGTGCTCCGACAAGGCCCGTGCGGCGATGTCCTTCGGGGTCATTCGTCCCGGTTCGACCGCGTCGACGGTCTCCGCCGGCCGCACCGACACCGGCGGCAGCGCCAGTTCGCGCCGCAGCCCCTGAGCGGCGTCGAGCACCGTGTCCAGCAGCAGCCGCACCCGCATGTCCTCGACGCTGCGCCCCTCGCGGGCCGCGCGCCGAGCCGCCTCCAGAGCGGCCTCCGCCTCACCCAGACGCGCCTTCAGCCGACGTGACTCGCTCTCCGCGGCGGACACCTGGGCGTGCCCCTCGGCGCGCGCGGTCTCCATCTCGCCCTGCGCCTTGCGCAGGGCGGCCTCGCCGCGCTTGACGTCACTGAGGGCCGACCGCAGCTTGCGGTGCAGCGACTCGGTCTCCTTCTTCGCCGCGTCCAGCTCGGCGCGCAGCCGCTCGGTGTCCGACCGGGTCTGCTCACGCGCCCGCTCGAGCTCCTCGCGCAGCCGCTCCAGCTCGGCGCGGCTCTCCTCGTCGGCCCGCTCGGCGTCGGCCCGCTGGGCCTCCTCGCCGGCCGACGTCACCAGCTTCACCCAGCCGACGGGCCGCAGAACATAGGCCGCGGCCGCCACGTCGAGCGGGTCCGCGGCCGGGGTGGGGGCGCCGGAGTCGAGGGCGCCGGACAGTTCCGGCTGGGCCTCTCTGAACTTCTCGGCGATGCGCTGCCTGAAGAGCGGATCGGTCTCCAGCGCGGCCGCCATCGCGTTGCCCGCGAACTTGGCGCGCCGGTTGGGCGCGAAACGGGCGTACTGACGCAACTGGGCGGGCAGTTCACCGACGGTCAGTCCGCCGAAGCCGTCGGAGACGATCGTGACGACCCTGCGCCGCACGCCGTCCGGCAGCGGACGGTCGAGCATCTCGGCGGCGCCGTCGCCCGGCCCCCCGCCTGCGCTCTCCACCATCCGTCACACCCCAATACTGTGGGAGCCCGCCCCCACTCTCGACGTCGCTCGAGCGGGGGGACCCCGTCGTCAGGAACCGGCGCCCGGCCGATCCACGAGTTCCACCTGGTCCACGGCGTTGCACCAGCGACAACGCACCGACTCGATGGTCTCACTGACCACCTCGCGCTCCTCGACCTTCGGCTCGCCCGCGAGGTCCAGGTGCACGTACTCGACGACCTTCGACGAGCGCGTCACGTCGAACCGCGTGAGGTTGCCGCAGAGAGTGCAGCGCCACCGCGTGGCGGCGGTCGGCAGGGGAACCGTCATCGTGACTTTCCACTTCCTTCTGGTGTCGTGCTCGCTGTGCCGGGTCGGGCCCAAGGCTCCCCCGTGCGTGTGGCTCGTAACCCTACGGCCTGCCGGGTACCCTCCGCCCGTCCGTCCGCGGCGGCCGAGCGGCGGCGAGGCGCTCCCGGTGTGTGCGTCCCGTTACGTCATGCTCTGTACCCATGATCAGCAACTGGAACGGGAACGGGGCGGTCGGCCGAGCGCTCCGGAACCCCTCGGCACCGGTGACCTGCGGACTGATCGCCCTGTGCTGCCTGATCTTCCTGGTCAGCCCCGCCTCGGGGCTCGATCCGGCGTACGGCGCCGGCGACGAGCTGGCGGCCGCCCAGCGGGCCTACTTCCGACACTGGGGCGTGGTGCCCGCCGAGCTCTTCACGGGCGCGCCCCGGGCCGTCCTCACCCCCGCGACCGCCCTCTTCGTCCACGGCAGCTGGGTGCACCTGCTGGGCAACATGCTCTTCCTCTACGTCTTCGGGGCGATGACGGAGGAACGGATGGGCCGCGCCGAGTTCGCGCTCTTCACCGTCGGCTGCGGCTACCTGGCCCTGCTGGGTTACGCCGCCGCCAACGCCGGGTCGTCGCAGTCCCTGGTCGGCGCGTCCGGGGCGATCTCCGCGGTGCTCGGCGCGTTTCTGTACCTGTTCCCCCGGGCGCGGGTCACCAGCCTCCTGCCGTTCCTGTTCTTCCTGCCGCTGCGGTTCCCGGCCTGGGTCGTGCTGCCCTTCTGGGCGGCCCTGCAGTGGGCGGCGGCGGGACAGGCGCCCAGGGGCCCGGGGGTGGCGTATCTGGCGCACCTGGTGGGGTTCGGCCTCGGGCTCCTCTACGCGTGGGCCCGTTTCGGGATCGGGAAAGGTCCCACGGACCGCCCGGGAAGGGCGGCGGCGGGCGACGGGCGGGCGGCTAGAGTGAGGGCCGCCCCAGCTCCGGCCTCCGAGGGAGAGAACCAGCCGTGATCACCGCGATCGTCCTCATCAAGACCAGCGTGGACCGGATCCCCGAGATCGCCGAGCGGATCGCCTCGCTGGAGTCCGTGAGCGAGGTCTTCTCCGTCACGGGGACCTATGACCTCATCGCGATGGTCCGGGTGAAGCAGCACGAGGACCTCGCCGAGGTCATCCCGGGCAGCATCAGCAAGATTCCCGGGGTCGAGGGGACGGACACGCACGTCGCTTTCCGCACGTACTCGCAGCACGACCTCGAAGCGGCGTTCGCCATCGGCTTGGACTCGTAGGGGGCTGCTCCGGTCGGGGGCGGGCAGTCGCGCAGTTCCCCGCGCCCCTTGAGGGGGACGACCCCGGCGGCGCCGTTCTCCCCCGGCGCGCCCCGGGGGGACCATTCCCTGGGGGCCTGGGTCAGTTCAGGGTGGGGACGCAGCGGCCGTTCTCTGTGCGGTAACGCCACTTCGCCCCCTCGGTCACCAGCTCGCGGACCGCGGTCACGAAGCGCTCGACGTGCTCGTCGGGGGTGCCCGCGCCGAAGCTCACCCGGATGGCGTTGAGGGACTTCTCCCCCGGAGCCGCCTCGGGGGCCCCGCACTCGCCCTGCGCCTCGGGGGCGCCGCCCAGGAGGGTGCGGACCAGGGGGTGGGCGCAGAAGAGGCCGTCGCGGACGCCGATGCCGTACTCGGCGGACAGGGCCGCGGCGAAGTGGGAGCTGTTCCAGCCCTCGACGACGAAGGAGATCACGCCGACGCGCGGGGCGTCGTCGCCGAAGAGGGACAGGATCCGGACCTGCGGGACCTCCGCGAGGCCGGTGCGCACCTTCTCGATCAGGTGCCGCTCGCGTGCCACCAGGGCGTCGAAGCCGGCCTCGGTGAGGGCCCTGCAGGCGGACGCGATGGAGTAGGCGCCGATCACGTTCGGGGAGCCTGCCTCGTGGCGGGCCTCGCTCTCGTGCCACTCCACGTCCACTCCCCCGTCCTCGCGCCGGGTGACCTTGCGGCTGGCGCCGCCGCCCGCGAGGTACGGGTCCGCCGCGACCAGCCAGTCCGCGCGGCCGGCCAGCACGCCGGAGCCGAAGGGGGCGTACAGCTTGTGGCCGGAGAAGGCGATCCAGTCGACGTCGAGGTCCTGCACCGACACCGGGTGGTGCGGGGCCAGCTGGGCGGCGTCCAGGACGATCCGGGCGCCGTGGGCGTGCGCCGCCGCCGCCAGCTCGCGCACCGGCCACAGCTCACCGGTGACGTTCGAGGCGCCGGTGACGCAGACCAGCGCCGGGCCGTACGGGTCCCGGGCGGCCAGGGCGCGCTCCAGGGTCTCCACGGCCTGGCCAGGGGTGCGCGGGGCGTCGAGGTAGCTGACCCGGGCGTCCTGCCAGGGCAGCAGTGAGGCGTGGTGCTCGGTCTCGAAGACGAAGACCTGGCAGTCGGCGGGCAGGGCGCGTGCCAGCAGGTTGAGGGAGTCCGTCGTCGAGCGGGTGAAGACCAGCTGGTCGTCGGGGCGGCAGTCGAGGAACTCGGCGACGGTCCTGCGGGCGTTCTCGAAGAGGTCCGTGGAGAGCTGGGAGAGGTACCCCGCGCCGCGGTGCACGCTGCCGTAGTACGGCGCGTAGGCGGCGACGTCGTCCCAGACGCGCTGGAGGGCGGGGGCGCTGGCAGCGTAGTCGAGGGCCGCGTAGGCGACCTCGCCGCCGGTGACGAGCGGAACGGTGACATCCCGCCCCAGAACGTCCAGAGGGGCGCAAACGGGGCGGGTGACGGCAGCGGTGGAGACGGACATGGAGAACTCCCGTGAGAGGCAAGGGGGAACCGCCGTGCGAGCGGACAGGGCTCGAGCACGGAGGAAGGGGAAAGGGGTGTGCGGAGGCGGGGCTCGACGCCCTAGCGCATTCGCTTGCTCACAGGAGACTCCCTCGGACGACCCAGGACCCCTGGCGTTCTCACTCGAAAGAGTGCGAGGGATCCGCGCTTGCCGTGGGCCTCGCTGCCCACAGCCTGGTCTTCACCCGGGGCACCCCGCCACGGACGGAGGGTTGCCGGACAGTCGGCCGGGGCCTCATGACTGTCACTCATGACCTGGTACAGGAACCTACGCGAGCCGATCACGGTCCCGCAACCCGTGTCCGGATGGCGGGACCGCGTCTCACGCGTCAGGCGTTGCTGGCGGCCACCCAGCGCTCCAGGGCCCGCTTGGCCGCCCCGGAGTCCAGCGACTCCGCTGCCCGCGCCATGCCGGCCCGGATCTGCTCGGCCAGCGTCCCGCCGCCCGGCTCGAGGGCCACGAGCGCCGCCGCCGAGTTCAGCACGACGGCGTCGCGGACCGGGCCGCGCTCGCCCTCCAGCAGACGGCGGGCGACCTCGGCGTTGTACGAGGGGTCCCCGCCCCGCAGGGCCTCCACCGGCACCAGTTCCAGGCCGACGTCGCGGGGGTCGAAGGTCTCCTCGGTGACCTTGCCGTCGCGTACCACCCAGACCCGGGAGGTGGCCGTCGTGGTCAGCTCGTCGAGGCCGTCGTCGCCCCGGAAGACCAGGGACGAGTTGCCGCGCTCGGCGAAGACGCCCGCGACGACCGGCGCCATGAGCGGATCGGCGACGCCGACGGCCTGGGCCCGCACCCTGGCGGGGTTGGTCAGCGGGCCGAGGATGTTGAACACCGTGCGGATGCCCAACTGGCCGCGCGCAGCGCCGACATGACGCAGCGCCGGATGGAACTTGATCGCGAAGCAGAAGGTGATCCCGGCCTCCCGCGCCACCTCGGCCACCCGGCGCGGGGTCAGCTCGAGGTTGACGCCGAGCTTCTCCAGCACGTCCGAGGCGCCGGACGCGGAGGACGCGGCCCGGTTGCCGTGCTTGACGACGGTGGCGCCCGCGCCGGCCACGACGATCGCCGACATCGTGGAGATGTTGACCGTCTTCGCGCCGTCGCCGCCCGTGCCGACGATGTCGACGGTCGGCCCCGGCACCTCGATCAGGTTGGCGTGCTCGTACATCGCCCGGACCAGCCCGTTGATCTCCTCGACGGTCTCGCCCTTGGCCCGCAGCGCCACCACGAACCCGGCGATCTGCGCGTCGGTGGCCTCGCCGCGCATGATCCGGTCCAACGCCCAGAACGTGGCGTCCGCGCCCTGGTCGCGGCCGTACAGCAGGCCGTTCAGCACCTCGGGCCAGGAACGGCCCGCCGCGGTGTCGCCTCCAGCGGGGGTCACAGCGCTCATCAGCCGCTCCTGGGTGTCGTACGGATCTTCCGTGGGTGCCGTGGAAGACGTGTGTGCCCACCCTATCCAGCCGACGGGCACGGCAAAGGGCCCCGTCCGACAACCGGACGGGGCCCTTTCACCGTGGCGTGGCGACGCCTCGACGATCAGTGGTGGCCGTGGCCGCTCGTGATCTCCTTGTACTCCTCGACGGTGGGCTTCGGGATCTGCTGGTCCTCGCCGAAGTACGCTCCGCTGATCTTGGCGCGGAGCTTCTCCTTGCCCGTCACCTTGCGCTCGACGCCGTTGTCGTCGACCGTGGCGCCGATCGCGGCCGGCTCGTACTGCTCGTGCGCCGTGAGCGTGTGCAGCTGCTCCTGGCTGAGCGGCTCGTGGATCTCGATGAACTCACCGTGCGGCAGGCGCTTGATGGTGCCGGTCTCCCGGCCGTGCAGCACCTTGTCCTTGTCGCGGCGCTGCAGACCGAGGCAGATCCGCTTGGTGAGGATGTACGCGATGACCGGTCCGACGAAGAAGAAGATCCGGACGAACCAGGTGATCGCGTTGATCGACAGGTGGAAGTGGGTGGCCCACAGGTCGTTGCCGCCGCCGACCAGCGTGATCATGTACATCGTGACCCAGGCGACGCCGAGCGCCGTACGGGTCGGAGCGTTGCGCGGGCGGTCCAGGATGTGGTGCTCGCGCTTGTCGCCGGTGACCCAGGACTCGATGAACGGGTAGAGCGCCAGCGCCGCGAGGACCACGCCGAACAGGACCAGCGGGATGAACACGCCCAGGACGAGCGTGTGACCCCAGAGGTTGATCTCCCAGCCCGGCATGAAGCGGATCAGGCCCTCGGCGAAGCCCATGTACCAGTCGGGCTGGGCGCCGGTCGACACCTGGTCCGGACGGTAGGGGCCCATCGCCCAGATCGGGTTGATCTGCGCGATCGCCGCGATGACCGCGATGACGCCGAAGACCAGGAAGAAGAAGCCTCCGGCCTTCGCCATGTACACGGGCAGCAGCGGCATGCCGACGACGTTCTTGTTGCTCTTTCCGGGGCCCGCGAACTGCGTGTGCTTGTGGTAGAAGACCAGGATCAGGTGGCCCACCATCAGGCCCAGCATGATGCCGGGCAGCAGCAGGATGTGGATCGAGTAGAACCGCGCCACGAAGTCGTGGCCGGGGAACTCGCCGCCGAACAGGAAGAACGAGATGTACGTGCCGACGACCGGCATCGACAGGATCGCGCCCTGGGTGAAGCGGACACCGGTGCCGGAGAGCAGGTCGTCCGGGAGCGAGTAACCGGTGAACCCGGTGAACATGCCGAGGACGAACAGCAGGAAGCCGAACAGCCAGTTGACCTCACGCGGCTTGCGGAACGCACCCGTGAAGAAGACGCGCATCATGTGCACGAACATGCCGGCGAGGAAGATCAGCGCCGCCCAGTGGTGGATCTGCCGGATGAGCAGACCGCCGCGCACGTCGAACGAGATGTGCAGGGTCGAGTTGAACGCCTCGGACATCAGCTGTCCCTGGAGCGGGACGTAACTGCCGTGGTACTCCACCTCGTTCATCGACGGGTGGAAGAACAGCGTCAGGTACACACCCGTCAGGATGATGATGATGAAGCTGTACATGCACACTTCGCCCAGCATGAACGACCAGTGGTCGGGGAAGATCTTGCGCATGTTGGCCTTGGCGAGGGAGTAGATCCCCAGCCGGCCGTCGGCCCAGTCGGCGATCCGCTCGCCGGCCGGAGCCTTCCCGCGTGCGCGGGACTCGTTGCTCTCGTGGTTCTCTGTGGTGCTCATCCGCGCTCCCAGAAAGCAGGACCGACGGGCTCCTCGAAGTCGCCGCGCGCCTCGAGGTAGCCCTCGTCGTTCACGCCGATGCGCAGCTGCGGCAGGGCGTGACCGGCGGGACCGAAGATCACTCGGGCGCCGTCGGAGAGGTCGAAGGTGGACTGGTGGCAGGGGCACAGCACGTGGTGCGTCTGCTGCTCGTACAGGGAGATCGGGCAACCGACGTGGGTGCAGATCTTCGAGTACGCCACGATGCCGTCGTGCGACCACTCGAGCTCGCGCTTGTCCTTGATGTTCTCCGGCTGGAGCCGGACGATCATCAGGGCCGCCTTGGCGATCTCGTTCTGGAAGTCCTCGTCGTGCTCCTCCAGGCCCTCGGGCTTGGCGAAGGTGAGAGAACCGACGGCCACGTCCGAGGGACGCAGCGGCTCGTTGGTGTTCATGTTGACGAGCAGCTTGCCCTTGGCCCACAGCGTGTGCCGCAGCTTGTCCTCGGGCAGCGGGCCGAGGTCGCGCAGCAGCACGACGCCGGAGAGCGGCACCAGGGCGACCGCGCCGAACAGCGTGTTGCGGATCAGCTTGCGGCGACCGAACGCGGACTCCTTGGCGCCCTGCCGGAAGTCCGCGTGGACCTTGGCGCGGACCTCGGGGCTCGCGGCGATCGGGTGGCGCTCGTCGGCGACCTCGACGTCCGACATCAGGGTGCGGGCCCAGTGGACCGCGCCGGCGCCGATGGTGAACAGCGCCGTGCCCAGCGTCAGACCCAGCGCGAAGTTCAGCGCGCTGAGGTGGCCGATCGGGAACACGAAGATCGACTTGTCGGCGGGGATCGCCACGTACGAGGCGATGAAGCCGACCGTGGCGAGCATCGACAGCGTGAACAGGAAGGCGACCGCACGCTCGGACCGCTTGGCGGCCCGCTCGTCGATGTCCTGGACGCGGTGCTCGTGGGGCGGCAGACCGGGGTCGGCGAACGGGTTGCGCTCGTCCGCGACGTCCACCGCGCCGTGCGCGTGGCCCTGCTCTACGGGCAGGTTCTCTTCTGGAATGTCTTGGCTACTCATGACTTCCTGGCCTTTGCGGTCCGAGCGGCGACCCAGACGGCGACCGCGATCAGGGCGCCGAGTCCGAAGATCCAGGCGAACAGACCCTCGCTGACCGGCCCGAGGCCGCCCAGCTCCAGACCACCGGGGTTGTCGGTGTCGCTGCTGTTGACCGCGTGCAGGTACGCGATGATGTCCTTCTTGTTCTGCTCCGACAGGGTGGTGTCGGGGAAGGAGGGCATGTTCTGCGGGCCGGTCTGCATCGCCTCGTAGACGTGCTTCGGGTCCACGTCCTCGAGGGTCGGGGCGAACTTGCCCTTCGTCAGGGCGCCGCCCTTGCCGGTGAAGTTGTGGCACTGCGCGCAGTTGGTGCGGAACAGGTCGCCGCCCTTGGCGATGTCCGCGCCCTCCGGGCCGTACTCGGCCTCGGTCGGGACGGTCGGGCCGGAGCCCAGCGAGGCGATGTACGCGGCGAGCTGGTCGATGTCGGCCTGCGAGTAGATGTTCTTCTTCTTCACCACCTGCGGGCCCTCGGAGGTCGCCGCCGGCATGCGGCCGGTGCCGACCTGGAAGTCGACGGCCGCGGCGCCCACGCCGACCAGGCTCGGACCGTCGGAGCTGCCCTGACCGCCGGTGCCGTGGCAGCTGGCGCAGCCGACGGCATAGAGCTTCTTGCCCTCGTCGATGGCGAGGGACTGGGCGGTGTCGTCAGCCTGCGCCTTGCTCGTGGGCGCGAGCGCGGAGAACAGCCACCCTGTGCATGCCAGCGATAGGACGAGGACGACGAGCGCCGCCAGCGGATGGCGTCGTCGTGCGGAGAGCTTTTTCACGGATTACCCCGGTGTCAGGATCTTCTGCGTCGATGCTTGTGGAGGTGCGGGAGCGGGCCCGGCTACTTGATCAGGTAGATCGTGGCGAAGAGGCCGATCCAGACGACATCGACGAAGTGCCAGTAGTAGGACACGACGATGGCCGCGGTCGCCTGCTCGTGGGTGAACCTCTTGGCCGCGTAGGTGCGCCCGAGGACGAACAGGAAGGCGATGAGGCCGCCCGTCACGTGCATGCCGTGGAAGCCGGTGGTCAGGTAGAACACCGAGCCGTACGGGTCGGAGGAGAGCGAGAGCCCGTCCTTCTTGACCAACTCCGTGTACTCGTAGATCTGACCGCCGATGAAGATCGCACCCATGATGAAGGTGACGATGAACCACATTCTGAGCTTCTTCACGTCACCGCGCTCGGCGGCGAAGACGCCGAGCTGGCAGGTGAGGGAGGAGAGCACCAGGATCGTGGTGTTGGTGGCCGAGAACGGGAGGTTCAGGGCCTCGGCCATCTCCTTCCAGTGATCGGGACCCGTCACCGATCGCAGGGTGAAGTACATCGCGAAGAGGGCCGCGAAGAACATCAGCTCGGAGCTCAGCCAGATGATGGTTCCGACGCTGGTGAGGTTCGGCCGATTGACCGACGGGTGCGCGTGCCCGGTTTCTACTGTCGTTGCTGTCGCCACGACCGACATTATGTCGGTCCCTTATCCCGCCCTCACTCCGGGGGGTGCCGTTCGGAGTGATCGCCCCGTGTGTACTGCCCGTATGGCCCATCGAAGTGGTGTTCCAGGCGGTGTGGACGGGGCGGGTGAGGGAGTAGCATCCGCGGCATCGGTTCTGTCCGTACGACGCTGATGTCACGGAGGAAGCATGCAGGCGACCGCCACGGTGCTGGTCTACAGCGACGACGCCAACACGCGGGAGCAGGTGCGGCTCGCGACCGGGCGCAGGCCCGCGCCGGACGCCCCCCTGGTGGAGTTCGTGGAGTGCGCGACGGCGCCGGCGGTGCTGCGGGAGCTCGAGAAGGGCGGCGTCGACGTCGTCGTCCTCGACGGGGAGACCGCTCCCATGGGCGGCATGGGTCTGTGCCGTCAGCTCAAGGACGAGATCTTCCGGTGTCCGCCGGTGCTGCTGCTCATCGGGCGGCCCCAGGACGCGTGGCTCGCGACCTGGAGCCGCGCGGACGCGGCTGTGACGCTGCCCGTGGAGCCTGTGGAGTTCGCGGGGGCGCTGGCCGCCCTGCTGCGCACGAAGGCGCTCCAGCAGAGCGCGTAGCGGCTCGGGGGGCGGGGCCCGGTTCGCCGTCGGCCCCCGCGCCCCCGGGCGGTCACACCGCCGCCGGGCTCAGGCGCGCCGTCTCCGCCTGCGTCTTCTGCTTGGCGCCCGTCAGCGCGCTGCCCTTGGTCCAGCGGGCCCAGTCCAGGTTCCAGTCGCCGAAGCCGTTGCCGAACGTCTCCATGGTGTCGCCGTTGCTGTTGACGACCTGGACGACGTCGCCCTGACGGATGTTGTCGAAGAACCACTGGGCGTTGGCCGTGCTCATGCCGGTGCAGCCGTGGCTGACGTTCGCGTACCCCTGGGAGCCCACGGACCAGGGGGCGGCGTGGACGTACTCGCCGCTCCAGGTGACGCGGGTGGCGTAGTAGACGGGCAGGTCGTAGGAGTCCGCGGAGCCCTCGGCGATGCCGACGGTGGTCCCGCGCATACGTACGTAGTACTCCTTGCCGAGGACGACCTTGACGCCGTTACGGGTGTCGAAGCCGGGCTTGCCGGTGGTGACGGGGATCTGCTTGATCTCCTGGCCGTTCCTGGACACCGTCATGGAGTGCGTCGCCGCGTCCGTCACGGCGACGACCCGGTCGCCGGTGGTCAGTTTCAGCTCCTTGACCGGGCCGCCCCACAGCCGGTCGCTGATCTTGATGCCGTCCAGGTTGCTGTGGGCGCGGACGGTGGCGTGGGCGGGCCAGTACTCCTTGGGGCGGTAGTGGAGCTCCTTGTCGTCCACCCAGTGCCAGCCGCCCTGCGCGAAGGGCGTGGAGTCGACCTTCAGCCCCCGTTCGACGACGGCCCGCTGGGCGGGGTCCTTGACCGGCTGGTCGAGTTTGGCGACGACGGGCTGGCCGACGCCGTACTCGCCCGCCTCGGGGCCGAACTCCACGGCCAGCCGCTTCTTGACGGTGGGCTTGCCGGTGTCGAAGGTGAGGACCCGGCGGCCGGGCGCCCCGTCGTCGTCCTCGGTGCTCACCCGGACCGTGTAGTGGGCTCCTGCGGCCAGCGGCTCGGTGCTGCGCCAGCGGCTGCCGTCGGCGGAGAGTCGGCCCGCCACGTAGCGGCCTGTGGCGTCGACCGCGGTGACGTCCGTGATGCGGTCGTCGTCGTCGGCGGTGACCTCGAGAGGCTTGTCCGGGTCGGCCTTCTTGCCGTCGCCGTCGGGCGTGCTGAAGGAGATCTGGTCCGTCGCGTCGTAGGGGCGCGCGGAGAGCGGGTTGCCGTCGGAGCCGCAGCCGGTGGCGACCGCGCCCAGGGCGATCACCAGCAGGGTGCAGCCGACGACGGTGCGGGGGCGGGGTTGGTGGCTCATGACTTCACGCTAGGGAGCCGCCCCCTCGGCGGCGCGCTGAGTGACCCGGACGGAGCACGCCCGTTGCGGCAAAAGCGTGAGCCCGGACGCTCCTGACGGAGTGTCCGGGCTCTCGCCGCGTTCAGCGCGTGCTACTGGGTGCGGTTCTCACCGCGGTAGTACTCGAAGACCCAGCCCCACAGACCGATCATGATGATCGGGACGGAGAAGTAGAGCAGCCACCAGCCGACCGCGACACCGAGGAAGGCCAGGGCGCCGCCGATGCCGAGCGACAGCGGCTGCCAGCTGTGCGGGCTGAAGAAGCCCAGCTCGCCGGCGTCGTCCGCGACGTCCGCCTCCTTGTTGTCCTGTGCCCCCGCGTCGACCCGCCGGGCGGTGAAGCCCAGGTAGAAGCCGATCATGATGCACAGGCCGAAGGCCAGGAAGAGCGCCGTGGTGCCGGCCGGCTCCTTCGACCACACGCCATAGACGACCGCCATGGCGAGGACGAAGACGCTCAGCCAGACGAACATCTTGCCCTGGATCTTCACTTGCCGGCCTCCTTGCTGCCCGCGATGGCGCTGGCGCCGTGGCCGCTGTGCTCCAGCTGCTCGAGCGCGGCGATCTCCGGGTGGTGCAGGTCGAACGCCGGGGATTCGCTGCGGATCCGCGGCAGGGTGAGGAAGTTGTGGCGCGGCGGCGGGCACGAGGTGGCCCACTCCAGGGAGCGGCCGTAGCCCCACGGGTCGTCGACGCCGACCGGCTTGCCGTACTTGGCGGTCTTCCACACGTTGTAGAAGAACGGCAGCACGGACAGACCGAGGACGAACGAGCTGATCGTCGAGATCGTGTTCAGGGCGGTGAACCCGTCGGCGGCGAGGTAGTCCGCGTAACGACGCGGCATGCCCTCGGCGCCCAGCCAGTGCTGGACCAGGAAGGTGCCGTGGAAGCCGATGAACAGCGTCCAGAACGTGATCTTGCCGAGCCGCTCGTCGAGCATCTTGCCCGTCATCTTCGGCCACCAGAAGTGGAAGCCGGAGAACATCGCGAAGACGACCGTGCCGAAGACGACGTAGTGGAAGTGCGCCACCACGAAGTACGAGTCGGAGACGTGGAAGTCCATCGGCGGCGAGGCCAGGATGACGCCGGTCAGACCACCGAAGGTGAAGGTGATGAGGAAGCCGGTCGCCCACAGCATCGGCGTCTCGAAGGACAGCGAGCCCTTCCACATCGTTCCGATCCAGTTGAAGAACTTCACGCCGGTCGGAACGGCGATGAGGAACGTCATGAAGGAGAAGAACGGAAGCAGCACGCCGCCGGTGACGTACATGTGGTGCGCCCACACCGTCACGGAGAGGCCGGCGATCGAGATCGTCGCGGCGATCAGGCCCATGTAGCCGAACATCGGCTTGCGGGAGAAGACCGGGATGACCTCGGAGATGATGCCGAAGAACGGCAGGGCGATGATGTACACCTCTGGATGGCCGAAGAACCAGAAGAGGTGCTGCCACAGCAACGCGCCGCCGTTGGCCGCGTCGAAGACATGTGCCCCGAATTTCCGATCCGCCTCCAGCGCGAACAGCGCGGCGGCGAGAACGGGGAAGGCCAGCAGGACCAGGACCGCGGTCAGCAGCACGTTCCAGGTGAAGATCGGCATGCGGAACATCGTCATGCCGGGTGCGCGCATGCAGATGATCGTGGTGATGAAGTTGACCGCGCCGAGGATGGTGCCGAAGCCGGAGAAGGCCAGACCCATGATCCACAGGTCGGCGCCGATGCCCGGCGAGCGGACCGCGTCCGACAGCGGGGAGTAGGCGAACCAGCCGAAGTCGGCCGCACCCTGCGGGGTGAGGAAGCCGCCCACGGCGATGGTCGAGCCGAACAGGTAGAGCCAGTAGGCGAACATGTTCAGCCGCGGGAACGCCACGTCGGGCGCGCCGATCTGCAGCGGCATGATCCAGTTCGTGAAGCCGGCGAACAGCGGCGTCGCGAACATCAGCAGCATGATCGTGCCGTGCATCGTGAACGCCTGGTTGAACTGCTCGTTCGACATGATCTGCAGGCCCGGACGGGCGAGCTCGGCGCGCATGAGGAGCGCCATGACGCCGCCGATGCAGAAGAACGCGAACGACGTGACCAGGTACAACGTACCGATGGTCTTGTGGTCGGTGGTCGTCAGCCACTTCACCACGACGTTGCCGGGCTGCCGGCGCCTGACCGGCAGCTCGTTCTCGTACGAGTCCTCAGCTGCGGAGGCACCCTGGGGTTCGTTGAGGATGCTCACAGGACGTTCGACTCCCGGTTCTTCTCGGGGCTCGTTTGCTCGATGCCGGCCGGAACGTAACCGGTCTGCCCGTTCTTGGCGATGTCCTTCAGGTGCTGCTCGTAGCGCTCCGGAGAGACGACCTTCACGTTGAACAGCATCCGGGAGTGGTCGACGCCGCAGAGCTCGGCGCACTTGCCCATGAAGGTGCCCTCGCGGTTGGGCGTCACCTGGAAGGAGTTGGTGTGACCCGGGATGACGTCCTGCTTCATGAGGAACGGCACCACCCAGAAGGAGTGGATGACGTCACGCGAGGTGAGGACGAAGCGGACCGTCTTGCCCTTGGGAAGCCAGAGGGTCGGGCCCGGGTTGTTGGTCTGCGGGTTCCGCTCACCGGGGGTGCCGCAGGTGTAGACGCCGCCCGCGTCGGCCGGGAAGTCCTTCTTGAACCGGTCGGGGATCGCGGCCAGGTTCTCGTCGGTCTTCGCGTCCCCGCTGGAACCGGCGACGTTCTCGATGTAGTTGAAGCACCAGCTCCACTGGAAGCCGACCACGTTGACCGTGACGTCGGGCTTCTTGTCGAGGCTCAGCAGCTTCGACTCGTCGCGCGCCGTGAAGTAGAACAGCACCGAGACGATGATGATGGGGACGACCGTGTACAGCGCCTCGATCGGCATGTTGTACCTGGTCTGCGGAGGAACTTCGACCTTTGTGCGGCTGCGCCGGTGGAAGAAAGCACTCCACAGGATCAGGCCCCACACCAGCACGCCGGTGGCCAGCGCGGCAGCCCAGGAGCCCTGCCACAGGGAGAGGATCCGCGGAGCCTCTTCTGTGACCGGGGTGGGCATACCAAGGCGGGGGAAGTCCTTGTATGTGCAACCGGTGGCGGTCGCCAGGACCAGGCCCGCGGTCATTGCCTGCAGCAGCTTCCGCCGCATCGGGCGCCGCGGCGAGCGGTCGGAGCCGTTGGGACTCACGTAGCGCCTTCCCGAGAGTCTCGCCCGCGCGGTTGGCTGCGGCCTGCCTTCTCGCTGGTCGGTCGCCGCCCTGCGTCGGGCAGGGGTTTGGATGTTTATGCGGACCAAACCCTAGCCGACGCCCTCCGGGGGGTCGCGGGGAGGGTGGCATACGCGCCGCCGGTCACCCCGAAGGGGTGGGGACGGGCGCCTAATAGGTCGTCAATGCGGGTTGTGCGGCGACTTCGGGCCGGTGCGGTCCGTTCACGCGGTTCCCCGCGCCGCTTCGCAGCTCCCGTACGTTCTACCGTTGGCGTGTGTCCTACTTCGACGCCGCATCCGCCGCTCCCCTGCATCCCGTCGCCCGTCAGGCCCTGTCGGCCTCGCTCGACGAGGGGTGGGCGGATCCCGCCCGGCTGTACCGGGAGGGCCGGCGGGCCCGGATGCTGCTGGACGCGGCGCGGGAGGCGGCGGCCGAGTCCGTCGGGTGCCGGCCGGACGAGCTGGTGTTCACGTCCTCCGGGACCCGGGCCGTGCATTCCGGGATCGCGGGCGCGCTGGCGGGTCGCCGGCGGGTCGGACGTCACCTGATCGTGTCAGCCGTCGAACACTCCTCGGTACTCCATTCGGCCGAGGTGTTCGAGACGGAGGGCGGGTCGGTGACCCGGACGCCGGTGACGCGGACCGGTGCGGTGACCGTCGAGTCGTACGCCGACGCCCTGCGCTCCGACACCGCGCTGGCCTGTCTGCAGTCGGCCAACCACGAGGTGGGCGCCGAGCAGCCGGTGGCGGCGGTGGCCGAGCTGTGCCGGGAGGCGGGAGTGCCGCTGCTGGTGGACGCGGCTCAGTCGCTGGGGTGGGGGGCCGTGGAGGGCCCCTGGTCGCTGCTGGCGGCGAGCGCGCACAAGTGGGGCGGGCCCTCGGGCGTCGGGCTGCTCGTCGTGCGCAAGGGCGTCCGGTTCGCACCGCAGGGTCCCCTGGACGAGCGGGAGTCGGGGCGGGCGGCCGGGTTCGAGAACCTCCCGGCGATCGTGGCGGCGGCGGCCTCGCTGCGGGCGGTGCGGGCGGAGGCGGCGGCCGAGGCGGAACGGCTGCGGAAGCTGACGGGGCGGATCCGCGCGCGGGTGGCGGACCTCGTCCCGGACGTCGAGGTGGTCGGGGACCCGCATCGACGGCTGCCCGGGATCGTCACCTTCTCCTGTCTGTACGTCGACGGGGAGGCGCTGCTGCACGAGCTGGACCGGGCGGGCTTCTCCGTGTCGTCCGGATCGTCCTGCACCAGCAGCACGCTGACGCCCAGCCATGTGCTGAAGGCGATGGGCGTGCTGAGTGAGGGAAACGTGCGGGTTTCGCTGCCGTCGGGGGCCGCCGAGGAGGATGTCGAGCGGTTCCTCGCCGTGTTGCCGGGGGCGGTGGCGGAGGTGCGGGAGAAGCTCGGGGCGCCCGTGCCGGTGGCCGCCGCCGAGGCACGCGGAGCACACGGGGTGCACCAGGACGCGCTCGTGGTGGACGCGCTGGGTCGGCGGTGCCCGATCCCGGTCATCGAGCTGGCGAAGGTCATCGGGGACGTGCCGGTGGGCGGCACGGTGCGGGTGCTGTCCGACGACGAGGCGGCCCGGCTCGACATCCCCGCGTGGTGCGAGATGCGGGGGCAGGAGTACGCCGGTGAGGAGCCGGCGGACCGAGGCGTCGCCTATGTGGTCCGCCGGCTGTCCTGAGTCAGGCCAGGTGCTTGCGGACCTCGGCGCCCGCCTCGTCGCCGTAGGCCTTGATGAAGCGCTCCATGAAGTGGGCGCGGCGCAGCTGGTACTCCTGGGTGCCGACCGTCTCGATCACCAGGGTGGCGAGCATGCAGCCGATCTGGGCGGCGCGCTCGTGGGAGACGCCCCAGGCGAGGCCGGAGAGGAAGCCGGCGCGGAAGGCGTCGCCGACCCCGGTGGGCTCGACCTTGGCCTCCTCCTGCGGGCAGCCGACCTCGATCGGGTCCTCGCCGGCGCGCTCGATGCGGACGCCGCGCGCGCCGAGGGTGGTGACGCGGTGGCCGACCTTGGCCAGGATCTCGGCGTCCGACCAGCCCGTCTTGGACTCGATGAGGCCCTTCTCGTACTCGTTGGAGAAGAGGTACGAGGCGCCTTCCAGCAGTATCCGGATCTCGTCGCCGTTCATACGGGCGATCTGCTGGGAGAAGTCGGCGGCGAAGGGGATCCCCCGGGACCGGCACTCCTCGGTGTGCCGGAGCATGGCCTCCGGGTCGTCGGCGCCGATCAGGACCAGGTCGAGGCCGCCCACGCGGTCGGCGACCGTCTTCAGCTCGATCAGCCGGGCCTCGCTCATCGCGCCCGTGTAGAAGGAGCCGATCTGGTTGTGGTCGGCGTCGGTGGTGCACACGAAGCGGGCGGTGTGCAGGGTCTCCGAGATGCGGACCGAGGCGGTGTCGACGCCGTGCCGGTCGAGCCAGGCCCGGTACTCGTCGAAGTCCGCGCCCGCGGCGCCGACCAGGATCGGGTCGGTGCCGAGCTGTCCCATGCCGAAGGCGACGTTCGCGCCCACCCCGCCCCGGCGCACGTCCAGGTTGTCGACCAGGAAGGAGAGCGAGACCGTGTGGAGACGGTCCGCGACCAGCTGGTCGGCGAAGCGGCCGGGGAACGTCATGAGGTGGTCTGTCGCGATGGAGCCGGTGACTGCGATGCGCACGGCGTGGACTCTCCTGAGGGGAGGGGGATTGACAGTTCACGCTACCCGGTCGGCTCGCGCCACTGAAGCAGCTGAAACTACCCGATAGTAGATCTTTCTTCGCGGGCCACGTCGTGCCTACCGTTCGAGTATGACGAACCTCAAGGTCCACGGCCCCGCTCCGGCCGATCTCGACGGCGACCTCGCGTCGCTGCGCGGCGACTGCGCGCGGATGGCTCCGCACTGGGCCGCCCCGGAGAAGATCACTTCCCGCCCGGTCTCCCCGTCACTCATCCACGGCGTGAACGTTCCCGCGGCGTCGGCGCGGCTGCTGGAGGCGATGCCGGAGTACGGCAACTAGGGCCTGCTGTTCGGATCACTCCGGGTTGCTCCCGGGGTGGTCCCCCGATATTTCCTTCGGTAGGGCGCGCGGAAGGGAACCGCGCGCTCCCCCGTCGCGTCCCATCGGCGTCCCTCGTGAAGGGGATGCGGGGTACGACAGCAGGGCAGCCGAAGGAGCGATGCGGTGAACACCGAGCGACCCGAGAACGACGACGCCGCGCGCGAGCCGGAGAACACGTCTTCCGCCGAGACGAAGGCGCGGGACGCCGAGCGGGCGCAGGAGGCCGAGCCGACGCGGAACGCCGAGCAGGCGCGCCCCCGCGACGCCGGGCCGGCGCAGGCCGAGGCCGACGCGGTCGACAAGGCCGAGGAGGCCGGGCCGGCGGATGCGGAGCCCGCTGCTTCGGACGAGGTCGTGGCGGAGGCCGGGGCCGTGCGGGAAGCGGGCGGCTCCGCCCCGGCCGACGGTCCGGACGAGGCTCGCGACTCCGACGAGATCGGCGACTCCGGCGAGGCCCGTGGCCCGGCCGAGGTCGAGGGCTCGGACGAAACCTGCGGCTCGGACCGTGTCGACGGCTCGAGCCCGGTCGACGGCTCGGAGAAGACCGTCGGGGTCGGCGTCGAGAAGGGCGCAGCCGCCCCGGGTGCGCCGGTCGCATCCGACGAACCCCGGGAGAAGGCCGGCGCCTCGGCGGAGGCCGCCGTCCCCGACGACGCCGACACCGCGACCGCCGCCGACTCGGTCGCGGCGGCGGCCCGGGACGGGGCCGGCGTGGCGCACGAGCCCGCAGCCGCGGACGGCGGACGCGGCCCCGGTCGCACGGAGCCCGTCGTCGGCGCGGCGGGCGGCGGATGGCCGGTTCCCGGCCCGCGGCGCCGCTCCCCCCTGCTCATCGCCTCCGTCGCGGCGGCCGTGCTGCTGGTGGGCGGCGGCGGGGCCTATCTGACCGCCGAGGCGACGGGCGGCTCGGGCGGCGGCCCCGGTTCGGGATCGCCTTCGGGCGACGGCTCCCCCGCCGCGCTCGTCCTGGACGACCACGCCGGGGGCAAGGGCGCCTCCCAGGGCTCCTCGAACGGCATCGCCCCCGGCGAGCCCGACCCCCACGGGGTGACCTACAAGGCCGCCGGCACCCTCCCCGACGGTCCCGACTCCGCGCCCGTGTACTGGGCGAAGGGCGCGGTCACGGCGGACGAGGCGGCCCGTCTGGCGAAGGCGCTGGGCATCGACGGCACGCCGGTGGCCGACGGCGAGGCCTGGCGGATCGGCGCCGGCGACAGCTCCGGGCCGGCGCTGCGGGTGAACCGGCAGGCGCCGGGCATGTGGACCTTCACCCGGTACGCCCCCGGCGCCGACAGCTGCACGTCGCTGAGCGACAAGTGCACCGGGACCCCGACGCCGGCCACCGACGACCCGGTGAGCGAGGCGGCCGCGAAGAAGGCGGCCGCGCCGGTCCTGAAGGCGCTCGGGCAGGACGACGCCAAGGTGGACGCGAGCCTGACCATGGGCGCGCAGCGCATGGTGAACGCCGATCCCGTGGTCGGCGGGCTGCCGACCTACAGCTGGACGACCGGCCTCGGGGTCAACGCGCAGGGCGAGGTCGTCGCCGGGAACGGGCAGCTGAAGCCGCCCGCCAAGGGCGCCTCCTACCCCCTGGTCAGCGCGCAGGAGGCGCTGGACGCGCTGAACGCGGCGCCGGGGTCCGACCACCGGATGGGCATCGGCGGCTGTGCCAGCCCGGTGCCGCTGAAGGACCGGCTGGAGAGCCCGTGCGGCGCGTCGACGTCCGCGCCGAAGCAGCAGACGGCGACCGTCGAGGACGCGGTGCTCGGGCTGGCCCCGCACACCTCCGGCGGCCGGCAGGTGCTCGTGCCGTCCTGGCTGTTCGCCGTGAAGGCGGCGGGGGGCGCGGACGGGTACACCGTGGCGCAGCCGGCCGTCGAACCGGCGTATCTCACGTCCCCCACGACGTCGGCCCCCACGCCGCGGCCGTCCGGCTCCTCGGGCACCCGTGACGTGCAGGTGGACGGCTACTCCGCCGAGGGCAGGGAGCTGACCGTCGGCTTCACCGGCGGGGTCTGCGCCGACTACAAGGCGACGGCGACGGAGAGCTCGGACGAGGTGAAGGTCACCGTCACGGAGACGCCCTGGCCGGACAAGGTCTGCATCCTGATCGCCAAGGAGTACCACCAGGTCGTGCAGCTGGACGCACCGCTGGGCGCCCGGAAGGTGGTCGGCTCGGACGGCGCGGGCGTTCCGCTGGAGAAGCCGGGGGCCCGGCTCCCGCAGACCCGCTGACCCCCTGGCCCGCTGACCCTTCGGGGGCGGCGCCGAACGGACGGGCTCCGCAGCCGTCCCCGGGTAGAGCACACGACGAAGGCGGCGGTCCCCTCGGAGGGGGCCGCCGCCTTCATGTGCCGGCTGCTGCGGTTCGCGATGGAATGGGCGAGGTCCTGGCTGGAGGTCCTAGCTGAAGGAGTCGCCGCAGGCGCAGGAACCCGTCGCGTTCGGGTTGTCGATCGTGAAGCCCTGCTTCTCGATGGTGTCGACGAAGTCGATGGAGGCGCCGCCCAGGTACGGGGCGCTCATGCGGTCGGTGACGACCTTGACGCCGTCGAAGTCCTTGACCACGTCGCCGTCGAGCGAACGCTCGTCGAAGAAGAGCTGGTAGCGCAGGCCGGAGCAGCCGCCGGGCTGAACGGCGACGCGCAGCGCCAGGTCGTCGCGGCCTTCCTGGTCGAGCAGGGCCTTGACCTTCGCCGCAGCGGCGTCGGACAGGAGGATGCCGTCGCTGACAGTGGTCTTCTCGTCCGATACGGACATCTACATCTCTCCCGGGTTGTACGGAGACTGCTTGCCGACGTGTCCAACCGCCGGGACCGCGGATTCATTCCGGGGCCGAGGACTCGCGTTTCCGTTTCTTTCCTCTTCTTGTCTTTCATGCTCGCACACCCGCGGTGGAGCGGACAGCGCCCTCCGGTCCGACGCGTGCCCGACGCCGGCCCGACGCCGGCCTGACGCCGATCCGGCGGACGGTCCGCGTTTCGGGATTCACGTCACATCGACGCAATGACCATCGTGAAAGTGCCGCGACGCGGGTTATGATAGATAACGTCAATTCGACGAAAAGTAGAAAGGGTGCGTGCCGTGACCACCGCCCAGCCCACGGAACTCGACGTACAGCCGACTCCGCTCGCCCTGTTGCTGCTCGGCCGTGAGGCCGACCCGAAGAGCGAGCGGGGCGTCGAGTGCCCCGGCGACCTGCCCTCGCCCTCGGACCCGGACCTGGTCGCGCGCGCCCGCGCGGCCAAGGAGAAGCTCGGTGACAAGGTCTTCGTGCTCGGCCACCACTACCAGCGCGACGAGGTCATCCAGTTCGCCGACGTCACGGGCGACTCCTTCAAGCTGGCCAGGGACGCGGCCGCCCGTCCGGAGGCCGAGTACATCGTCTTCTGCGGTGTGCACTTCATGGCCGAGTCCGCCGACATCCTGACCTCCGACGACCAGAAGGTCGTCCTGCCCGACCTCGCCGCCGGCTGCTCGATGGCCGACATGGCCACCGCCGAGCAGGTCGCCGAGTGCTGGGACGTGCTGACCGAGGCCGGCGTGGCCGACCAGGTCGTGCCGGTGTCGTACATGAACTCGTCCGCGGACATCAAGGCGTTCACGGGCCGGCACGGCGGCGCCATCTGCACCTCGTCCAACGCCGAGCGGGCCCTGGAATGGGCCTTCCAGCAGGGCGAGAAGGTGCTGTTCCTGCCCGACCAGCACCTCGGCCGCAACACCGCCGTGCGGGACATGGGCATGTCCCTCGAGGACTGCGTCCTCTACAACCCGCACAAGCCGAACGGCGGGCTGACCGCCGAGCAGCTGCGCGACGCGAAGATGATCCTGTGGCGGGGCCACTGCTCGGTGCACGGCCGCTTCAGCCTGGAGTCGGTCGAGGACGTGCGCGCCCGGATACCCGGCGTCAACGTGCTCGTGCACCCCGAGTGCCGGCACGAGGTCGTCGCCGCGGCCGACTACGTCGGCTCGACCGAGTACATCATCAAGGCGCTGGAGGCGGCCCCGGCCGGCTCCAAGTGGGCCATCGGCACCGAGCTGAACCTGGTCCGCCGGCTGGCGAACCGCTTCGCGCCCGAGGGCAAGGAGATCGTCTTCCTGGACAAGACGGTCTGCTTCTGCTCGACCATGAACCGCATCGACCTCCCCCACCTGGTGTGGACCCTGGAGTCGCTGGCCGAGGGCAAGCTGGTCAACCGCATCGAGGTCGACCGGGAGACCGAGCAGTTCGCCAAGCTGGCGCTGGAGCGGATGCTGGCCCTGCCGTAGCCGGACCGCCGTCGGGCCCCGAACGCACGATCGCCCCGACGGCCAGGTCACCGGGTCACCCCGCCTGGGGTTCCAGGTCGGGGTACTCGGGGTCCACGGTGAAGACGGTCCCGTCGGGGCTGAGCACGACCAGGGCGCCCCCGTCGAAGAACACGCGCGGCGCGGCATAGCCGGAGTCGACGACCCGCTCGGCCCTCGCGGCGGACTCCCACAGCAGTTCGCCCGTCGCGACGTCGACGGCGGCGACCCGTCCGGAGGCGCTGGCCGCGAACACCGTCTGTCCCCGCCCGTCGGCGGCGGGCCTGCCGGGCTGCTGAAGCGTCGTCGAGGTCTGCCACAGCTGCTTGCCCGTCCCGGGCGAGTGGGCGGCCAGCCGCCCCCGGGAGTCGGCGAAGCAGAGCACCCCGCCCACCAGCGCCACCTGCCCGCGCGGGCTGCCGGTCAGCTTCACCTTCCGCACGGCGCCGGTGCCCGGGTCGATCAGCAGGACCTCGCCGTACGCCGGCTCGTCGAACGTCCGCTGGCCTCGCGGGACCTGTGCGGTGAAGGCCAGATCGCCGTCGACGGCGCCGACGTAGTCGAGGTCGCCGTCCGGCACGCTCACCTTCCGGGTCGAGCCGTCGGCGGGATCCACGGCGTAGAACACGTTGCGCGACGGTGTGCCGGCGTCGGTGCAGTCGGCGTACGGGACGCCGTCCGCCTGCTGGAACTCACAGTGGTAGGTGGGCCCCGCGGGCACGGTGGCCGTCCAGCGCGCGGCGCCGCCGCGCACGTCGCGGGCGGTGACGCGGTAGCCGTCCGAGGTCAGCACGAGATCGCCGACGACCGCGGGGTCGACGGCGCCCGTCCCCGGCATCGGGCGCGACCAGAGCAGCTTGCCGGTGGCGGCGTCGAGGGCGAGCAAAGTGGCGCTCTGGTCGTTGCCCGCCTTGTTCATCACGACTTCCGACACCAGCAGCACGCCGTCGTGGACCCCGAGGACTCCGCTGTTGAACCGCACCTGCGACAGACCCCGCGGCAGGGACTCGGCGCGCCAGGCGATCCGGCCGGTCGCCCCGTCGACCCGGACCGGCAGGGTGCCGTCGCCGCCGCAGTACAGGGCGCTCTTGCCCATCGCGCAGGTCAGGGAGGCGTTGTCGGGCGCCCCGCCGCCCAGCGGCTTCTTCACCCCGGTCGCGGCGACGCCGTACACCGAGGTCTGCCAGGGCCGCCAGCCGCTCGGCAGGGGGTCCCGGTCGACGGAGAGCGCGTCGTCGCTGCTGTCGCTCGACTCCTCGGCCCTGCTGAAGGGGGTCACGTCGAGCAGCAGGTAGCCGGTGACGGCCAGGGCGAGGACGCCGGCCGTCCCGGCCAGGACCGGCCACCGGCGCAGCAGGGAGCGGCGGCCGGGGCGGGGATTTGCGGCCGCCCCGGCCGGACAGCCCGGTTCGTCCTCCGTCGCAGGCGGCGGCAGACGCAGGGACACCGTCTCCTGGTCTCCCGCCGCGGGCCCGGGCAGCACCCGGGCGAACTCCTCGGCCAGCTCCTCGAGCCCGGGCCGGCTGTCGGCGTCCTTGGCCAGACAGCGGGTGAGGACCGAGCGCAGCGGCTCGGCCACCGCCTCCACCTTCGGCTCCTCCTGCATCACCCGCCACGCCGTCAGATATGGGCTGTCCGCGTCGAAGGGGCCGCGCCCCGTCGCTGCGAACACCAGCAGCGCGGCGAGGGAGAACACGTCCGAGGCGGGGCCGACCGAGCGGGCGTCGGTCAACTGCTCGGGCGACATGAACGGCGGGGTGCCGATCATCTTGCCGGTCTCGGTGAGCGTCTGGTTCTCCGCCGCCCGGGAGATCCCGAAGTCGATGACGCGCGGCCCGTCGTGGGCCATCAGGACGTTGCCGGGCTTGAGGTCGCGGTGGACGACGCCGGCCCGGTGGATCTCCCGCAGCGCCTCCACCAGGCCGAGGGCGAGCCGGCGCAGTTCCGCGCCGCGCAGCGGGCCGTGGTCGCGGATACGGGCGGAGAGCGCGGGGCCCGACACGTACTGCGTGGCCATCCAGGGCCGGACGGCCTCCGGGTCGGCGTCCACGACCGGGGCGGTGAAGGCGCCGCTCACCTTGCGGACCACCGCGATCTCCTGCCGGAAGCGGGCGCGGAAGACCGGGTCCTCGGCGTACTGGGCGTGGACCACCTTGACGGCGACCTCACGCCCCGAGCGGGCCCGGCCGCGGTAGACGACGCCCATGCCGCCGGCCCCGAGCCGGTCGACGATCCGGTATCCGCCGAGCGCCTTCGGGTCGTCCTTGTGCAGCCCCACCGCGCCCGTCCCCTCCTGCGCAGATCTTCGATCAGATCGCTGAGAGGCCAGCATAGGGAAAGCCCCCAGGGGACGCAGAGCCGAGGGAAAGGGCTTCACCCGCCGCACACCGGAGCAGCCGCCCTCACTCCGCCCTCGGGCGCACCAGGCCCGACTCGTAGGCGATCACCACGAGTTGCGCCCGGTCGCGCGCGCCCAGTTTCGCCATGGCCCGGTTCACGTGCGTCTTGACCGTGAGCGGGCTGACCTCCAGCCGTTCGGCGATCTCGTCGTTGGAGTGACCGCCGGCGACCAGCACGAGGACCTCGCGTTCGCGCACGGTGAGCGCGCCGAGCCGGGCGGAACGGGCGGGGTCGTGGTCGTCGTCCGCGCCGCCCTGGGCGAGGAAGCGGGCGATCAGCCCCTTGGTCGCGGTCGGCGAGAGCAGCGCCTCGCCGCCCGCGGCGATCCGGATCGCGCTCAGCAGCTCCTCGGGCTCGCTGCCCTTGCCGAGGAAGCCGGAGGCGCCGGCCCGCAGCGACTGCACGACGTAGTCGTCCACCTCGAAGGTCGTCAGGATGACCACCCGGACGTGGCCGAGGGCCGGGTCGGCGCTGATCAGACGGGTCGCGGCGAGACCGTCCGTGCCGGGCATGCGGATGTCCATCAGGACGACGTCGACGGGCCCCTCCTTGGCCAGCCGCACCGCCTCCGCGCCGTCGGACGCCTCACCGACCACCTCCATGTCGGGCTCGGAGTCGACGAGCACGCGAAAGGCGCTGCGCAGCAACGCCTGGTCGTCGGCGAGCAGGACGCGGATGGTCATACGGGATCCTCTGCGGTACGGGGCTCTGCGGCACGGGACGGCTCCGTACGGGACGACCCCGTAGGGGACGGCTCGGTGCGGGACGCGTCCGTGCGGGGCTGCGGGGGGCGGCACCGCGCGGCGGGGAGCCGGCCGGGCGGGGGCTGCCCCGCGCCGGGCTCCACGGCACGGCTCCCGACGCGGCTCCCGGCCGCGCGGGTCTGCGCCTCGACGGCGCCGGTACGGGGCTTGACCGGCAGGATCACATGGACGCGGTAGCCGCCGCCGTAGCGGGGGCCGGTGGTGAGGGTGCCGCGCAGGGCCGTGACGCGTTCCCGCATGCCCAGCAGCCCGTGGCCGCTGCCCGCCGCCGGCGGGGCGTCCTCCGCGGGCTGCCCGTCGTCGAGGACCGTGACCTCGATGTTCGGCCCCACCCGTACGACGCTGACCTCGGCCTTCGCCGCCGGTCCGGCATGCTTTTGGACGTTGGTGAGGGCTTCCTGGACGACCCGGTAGGCGGCCAGGTCGACGGCGGCGGGGAGCGTGGTCCCGTGGTCGGCGCGGGCCACCTCGACCGGGAGTCCGGCGTTGCGGAAGGTGCCGGCCAGCTCGTCGAGGCGGTCCAGGCCGGGGGCGGGCTCGGTGGGGGCCTCCGGGTCGCCGGACTGGCGCAGCAGACCCACCGTCGCCCGCAGTTCGTTGAGCGCGGAGCGGCTGGCCTCGCGGACGTGCGCGAGGGCCTCCTTGGCCTGGTCGGGCCTCTTGTCCATGACGTGTGCGGCGACCCCGGCCTGGACGTTGACCAGGGCGATGTGGTGGGCGACGACGTCGTGCAGGTCGCGGGCGATGCGCAGCCGCTCCTCGGCGACCCTGCGGCGGGCCTCCTCCTCCCGGGTGAGCTCCGCCCGCTCGGCGCGGTCCCGGATGGCCTGGACGACCGCCCGGCGGCTGCGGACCGCGTCGCCCGCGGTGGCGCCGATGCCGGTCCAGGCGAGGATCCCGAGGTTGTCCTGGGCGTACCAGGGCAGCGGTCCGGCGAGCATGGCGGCGCCGGTGAGGACCGTCATGGTGAGCAGGCCGGCCCGCAGGGTGGTGGGACGGTCGGTGGCGGAGGCGACGGTGAAGAGGGCGACGACGGCGGACATCGCCACGGGGGCGCGGGGGTCGCCGGTGACGGACTCGGCCACGGACGCCGCGCCGGTGAGGACGAGGACCGTCATGGGGGCGCGGCGGCGCAGGACGAGGGCTGCGGCGCCGAGGGTCATGAGCAGCAGGCTGAGCGGATCCGGCGTGCGGATGCTCCGCTCGCCGTGCGGGTCGACGAGCGACCCGGCGAGCATGCAGAGGAGGACGCCCGCGGCGAGGAAGGCGTCGAAGGTCAGGGTGTGGGCCTTGAGCCGGCGCACGGCCCGGGAAAGGAGGGTCACTTTCTGGTTGCCGTCGCTTTCCTCGCCGTGGCCGGGGGCCGGCGCCCCCAGACCCCGCTGTCGGCCCTGACCGGGCCTCGCCCCCGGGACCGTCACTGGGAGGACGCGGACCTCACCCGGGGATCAGACCGTCGTCGCTGAGCATCTCCCGGACCTCCTCCAGGCTCGCGTCCGGCGAGGGGAGGATGAGCTCGGAGGGCTCCAGCGCCTCGTCCGGCAGGGGTTCGCCGAGGCGGCGTACGGCGTCCAGGAGGGCGCCGAGGGTGCGGTGGAAGCCGTCCTCGTCGCCGCTCTCCATCTCCGCGAGGAGGTCGTCGTCCAGCTTGTTCAGTTCGACGAAGTGGGAGTCGGCCAGTTCCCACTGGCCCTCCCCCATGATCCGTACGATCACGTCGCCCTCCTCGGCTCCGGGCCCCGGCGCCGGGCTACTGCTTGTCGAAGCGCGGGGTGTCCTGCGGCTGCTGCTGGGACTGCGGCCGGCCCGTGCCGCCCTCGATGGCCTGCTGGCCCGCGGACGGGCCGCCGGCGAGCTCGGCCTTCATGCGCTGCAGCTCCAGCTCCACATCCGTACCACCGGAGAGCCGGTCCAGCTCGGTCTGGATGTCGTCCCTCGCGATGCCCGTCGGGTCGTCCAGGGCGCCGGAGGCGAGGAGCTCGTCGAGGGCCCCGGCCCTGGCCTGGAGCTGGGCGGTCTTGTCCTCGGCGCGCTGGATGGCCAGACCGACGTCGCCCATCTCCTCGGAGATGCCGGAGAAGGCCTCGCCGATGCGGGTCTGGGCCTGGGCGGCGGTGTAGGTGGCCTTGATGGTCTCCTTCTTCGTACGGAAGGCGTCCACCTTGGCCTGCAGGCGCTGGGCCGCGAGAGTGAGCTTCTCCTCCTCGCCCTGGAGCGTGGCGTGCTGCGTCTCCAGGTCGGTGACCTGCTGCTGGAGGGCGGCGCGGCGGGAGAGCGCCTCGCGGGCGAGGTCCTCGCGGCCGAGCGCGAGCGCCTTGCGGCCCTGGTCCTCCAGCTTGGAGGACTGCGACTGGAGCTGGTTCAGCTGCAGCTCCAGACGCTTGCGCGAGGTGGCGACGTCGGCGACGCCGCGGCGGACCTTCTGCAGGAGCTCCAGCTGCTTCTGGTACGAGTAGTCGAGGGTTTCGCGCGGGTCCTCGGCCCGGTCAAGGGCCTTGTTCGCCTTCGCGCGGAAGATCATCCCCATACGCTTCATGACACCGCTCATGGGCTTCGCGCGCCCCCTTCTGACGGACTCCGGCTCTCAGGTCTGCGACAGAACCCACAGTACGGGCCCTGCCTCCATTGACGCACTGTTCGGGGGCGGATGCGCTCCTCCCCAAGGACGACTGACGGGGCCCGGGCTCCGGCGTGAGGAGTAGGTGACGGTCAGGGTGCGCGACGCGCCGCCCTTCGCCCCTCTTCCTCGCACTCGCCCGGTCTGTCCCTTCTACAGACGACTGGTGTTGCCGGATCGTTCCCGTCCGGGCTGGGGTCCATGCCCAGAAGCGCTTACGCTTGGGTTTTGTGTTCCGTAGCCGTGCCAAGGAAGAGAAGGCCCCCGCCGACGCGGTGGTGACCGACTCCAAGCAGCCCCGTGACCCTCAGGCGAAGAAGGGCAGGCCCACGCCCAAGCGCAGTGAGGCCCAGACCCAGCGCCGCAGCGTCGCCAACACCTCGACGTCGCGCAAGGACGCCGCCAAGCGGCAGCGCGACGAGCGCCGCGCCCAGATGGAACGGCAGCGCCAGGCGCTGGCCGGCGGCGACGAGCGCTATCTGCCGGTCCGCGACAAGGGCCCGGTCCGCAAGTTCGCCCGCGACTTCATCGACTCCCGGTTCAACGTGGCGGAGTTCTTCCTGCCGATGGCCGTGGTCATCCTCGTGCTGAGCATGGTGCGGGTGGGCTCGTTGCAGACCATCGCGCTGCTGCTGTGGCTGGTCGTGATCGTCCTGATCGTGCTGGACTCGCTCATGACCGGCTTCCGGCTGCGCAAGCGGCTGACCGAGCGCTTCCCCGACCAGAACCGGCGGGGCGCGGTCGCCTACGCGCTGATGCGCTCGCTGCAGATGCGCCGGCTGCGGCTGCCCAAGCCGCAGGTCAAGCGTGGAGCGCAGCTCTGAGCACTGCGGCTTTCTCCGGGGGAGCGGCCGAGGCCTGGCTGAACAAGCTGGGCGGGCTGCGTGACGTCGTACGTCAGGAGCTGGTGGCCCGGCAGCTCGACGAGCAGATGGCGGGACGCTATCCCGTGGGACAGCGGCTGCGGGTCCTCGACGTCGGGATGGGTCAGGGCACGCAGGCGCTGCGGCTGGCCCGGCTCGGTCACCAGGTGACCGGTCTGGAACAGGACGCGACCATGGTCGCCGTGGCCCGCGAGGCCCTCAGGGGCGAGCCCGAGGGCATCCGGGAGCGGATGCGGATCATCGAGGGCGACGGCCGGGACACCGGGGTGCACTTCCTGCCCGGCAGTTTCGACGTGGTGCTGTGCCACGGCGTGCTGATGTACGTGGAGGCGCCGGACGCCCTGCTGGCGGGGCTCGGGCGGATGCTGGCGCCCGGCGGGCTGCTGTCGCTGCTGGTGCGCAACGCGGACGCGCTGGCCATGCGGTCGGGGCTGGCCGGGGACTGGGCGGGCGCGCTGGGCTCCTTCGACACCGTCTCGTACCGCAACCGGCTGGGCCTGGACGTGCGGGCGGACCGGCTGGCGACGCTGACCGACGCGCTCGCCGGGATCGGGGCGCCCCTTCAGGCCTGGTACGGGGTGCGGGTCTTCACGGACACGGCCGCGGACGACGCGGAGATCCCGGGCGACCTCGAGAAGCTGCTCTGCGCCGAGGAGCGGGCCGGGCGGACCGACCCCTACCGGCAGGTCGCGGCGCTGCTGCATCTGTGCGGGGTGCGCGGCTGAGCCGACGTCATCCGCTCGTTCGGGTGAACGTCCCCTCGCCGCACGGCGGGGGTGGACGGGGGCGGGACGGCCGGGGTCCGGCCGCCCCGCCGTACGGCTACGCCTCGTTCGCGCGCAGGCTCATCGGGCCGTAGATCTCGGTGGACTCCTCGAAGAGCCGCACCTGGTCCGCGCCGCCTTCGAGAAGGTCCTTCCAGACCTCTCCGATCCAGGACTCGGCGTCCCCCTGCGTGGTGAATTCGTCGGGCTGCACCGCGGGTTGGACCTCCGTCCCGTCGGCCTTCTCGAACCGCCACGTCCATGCCGCCATGTACGCCTCCCAGCTGTGACCACGTGCAGAGCAGAAGCCGGATCCAGGTCCGGCTTCCGCCCTGAGCCTAGGGCCTGTCCGGCGGCCCGTGCCGCAGACGCGGGATCTCGCCCGCTCCGGACGGGTCCGGGCCGGATGCGCGGGACCAGGTCGGACGCGCGAAAATCAGCTCCGTGGAAGTCACTCTGCTCGGTACCGGCGCCCCCGCGGGACTGCCCCGCCCCGAATGCTCCTGCGCCGTGTGCGCGATCTCGCTGGGGGCGCACGCGCGGGCCGCGACCGCGCTGCTCGTGGACGGCGCCCTGCTGCTCGACCTCACGCCGGGCGCGGCCTTCGCGGCCGCGCGGGCGGGGCACTCGCTGGCCGGGGTGGGCCAGGTGCTGCTGACGCATCCGCACGACGGTCCGCCGGTGGAGGTGCCGGCCGGCCTGCCGCAGCCCGGCCGGGTCCCGGACGGGCGGGAGTCGACGGCGCCGACGGGGCATCGGGTGCGGGCGGTGGCGATGGACGCGCCGGGCACCGGGTACGCGGTGACCGGGCCCGCGGGGCAGCGCCTGTTGTATCTGCCGCCGCGGGGCGCGCCGGCCGGCCTGGAGGAGGGGTCGGAGCACGCCGGGCGCTACGACATGGTCCTCCTGGACGTGGTCGGGCGGCCGGACGCGCTCGCGAAGCTGCGGGCGGTCGGGGCGGTCGGGCCGACGACGGACGTGATCGCCGTCCACCTGGACCACGACGTGCCGCCGGGCGCGGAGCTCGGCCGACGGCTGGCCGCGGCGGGGGCGCGGGCGGTCCCGGACGGCACGACGCTGACGGTGGGCGTGTACGAGGACGTGCCCGACGTGCCGCGCCGGACGCTGGTGCTGGGCGGGGCCCGGTCGGGCAAGTCGGTGGAGGCCGAACGGCGGCTGGAGGCCTTCCCCGACGTGTGGTACGTGGCCACCGGCGGGACCCGGGGCGGCGACACCGAGTGGGCGTCCCGGGTGTCCGCGCACCGGGAGCGGCGGCCGGGTTCCTGGCGGACGACGGAGACCTGCGACCTCGTCCCGTTGCTGTCGCGGGACGGGGCGCCGCTGCTGATCGACTGTCTGTCGCTGTGGCTGACGGACGTGATGGACGCGGTCGGGGCCTGGGACGACGCGGTGTGGGCGGACGGCGGCGAGAAGGCGCTGCGGGCGCGGGTGCGGGAGCTGGCGGACGCCGTGCGCTCGGCCCGGCGGACCGTCGTCCTGGTGTCCAACGAGGTCGGCTCGGGCATCGTGCCGGCGACGGCGTCGGGGCGGCGCTACCGCGACGAGCTGGGACGGCTGAACGCGGCGGTCGCGGCGGAATGCGAGCAGGTCGTGCTGGTGGTGGCGGGCCAGGCGCTGGTGCTCCGCGGCTGAGCCGCCCCGCCGCCCTGCCCCGCGCGGCGCGGTGCGGTGCGGCTGGCGCGAGGCGACGCAGGGCGGCTGGCGCCCGTACCGGCGGCTTGTGTTGCGCGGTCCCCGCGGCTCGCTCACGCAGTGCCCTGCCCGGCAATACCCCTTGCGGTCCTTCGCCCCAGCTCCTCGCGGCGCAGCCCGGGCCCCCGGCGCCGTCCACGGGCGGGCAGGCCCACGTCCTTCGGCGCGAGCCGGGCGCGCCGGGTGTTCCGCGGTCCCCCGTCCGGGTCGGTCAGGCTCTGCGGGCGACGATCCGGTACGCGTTCGAGAAGCGCGTGCGGCGCAGGGCCGGGGCCAGGAGATGGTCGAGTGCGGCGGCCAGGGCGATCAGCGGGCCGGCCGCCGCGCGCAGCCGGGTCCTGCGCAGGTAGAGCGAGGCCGCGGCCGCCAGGTCTCCCGGCGCGTGCGGGCCGGCGCGGTCCGCCACGACGATCTCGCAGCCCCTGGCCTCGAGTTCGGCCCGCAGGTTGGCCTGCGGGATCAGGTGGAGGTGGCGGGGCGGGTCGTGGTCGGGCCACCACTTGCCGAGCACCGCGGCGAAGGCGCTTGCCGGGTCCGGGAGTTCGAGGAGCAGATGGCCGCCGGGACGCAGGGCGGTCAGCGCCGCGGCGAGCTCCTGCCGCGGGTCCCGGGTGTGTTCCAGGTGGTGGAGCATGCTGACGACGTCGTAGCGGCCGCGCAGCCGGGACAGCGTCCCGGGGTGCGTCAGGCGTCCCATGTGGGCCTCGTCGAGCCGTCCCGCCGCGTGCGCCCACCGCACCACGGGGGCCGGGTCCACCCCGTCGAACGCCGTGTAGGCGAACACCTCCCTCGCCGCGTCCGGGAAGGCCGCGTCCCCCGTCCCGACGTCCAGCCAGCTCTCCGGCTCGGGGAAGGGCAGCATGGTGCGCGCCGTCGCCCGCAGGCGTCCGCGGGTGAGCCGCCGGTGGTCCTCCCGCGCGGCGTAGAGCTCCAGGCCCTCGGCGGTCAGTCGCGGGTTCTGGAAGGCGTGCCGGCAGTCCCGGCATTCGTCGACCACGAACGTGCCCGGCCTGGGGTGGCGCAGGTCCGGTGCGCGCAGCCGGGTGCGCAGGCTCTCCGAGCCGCACCAGGGGCAGTCGTCGCGGCGCGGCTCGTGGACGGGCCTGGGGGGCATGAGCGGCTCCGGGAGAGCGAGGCGAACGAGGGACGATATACGTCAAAACGGAACGTATGGGATAGCGGCCGTGGGTGCAATGACGTCGTGCGGGCGTGGTGACGACGGGGAGCGGAGCCGTTCGACCGGTGCCGGTACTGTTCGGCGAATGAGCTCGCTTAATCTCGACGACTTCACCGATCTGATCGAGCGTCCCGACGGCGGTGTGCGCCGCGACGCGGAGGCCCGCCGGGAACGCCAGATCGTGCCGCCCGGATCGCTGGGGCGTCTGGACGACCTGGGTGAGTGGCTGGCGGCGGCGCAGGGCTCGTCGCCCGTGCGGCCGATCCTGCGGCCGCGGGTGGTGCTGTTCGCGGCCGACCACGGGGTGGCCGAGCTCGGCGTCTCCGCCCGACCGGCGGGCAGCGCCGCGGAGTCGGTGCGGGCGATCCTGGAGGGCGGCCGGCCGGTCTCCGTGCTCGCCCGTCGCCTCGACGTCCCCGTGCGGGTCGTGGACATGGCGTTGGACTGCGATCCGGGCGACTTCCCGCAGGACGTCGTACGGCACCGGGTGCGGCGCGGCAGCGGTCGTATCGACGTCGAGGACGCGTTGACGGCGGAGGAGGCCGAGGCGGCCTTCTCGGCGGGCGTGGCCGTCGCCGACGAGGAGGCCGACTCGGGGACGGACCTGGTCGTGCTGGGCGACGTCAGCGTCGGCGGGACGACGGCCGCGGGCGTGCTGGTGGCGGCGCTGTGCGGGACCGACGCGTCCGTGGTGACCGGGCGGGGCGGCGAGGCGATCGACGACCTGGCGTGGATGCGCAAGTGCGCCGCCGTCCGCGACGCGCTCCGGCGGGCACGGCCGGTGCTGGGCGACCAGCTGCAGCTGTTGGCGACGGTGGGCGGGGCCGACCTCGCCGCCATGACGGGCTTTCTGCTCCAGTGCGCCGTGCGGAAGTTGCCGGTAGTGCTGGACGGCGTGGTGGCGGCCGCCTGTGCGCTCGTCGGGCAGCGGGTCGCGTTCCGGGCGCCGGACTGGTGGCTGGCCGGCCACGCCAGCGGTGAACCGGGACAGGCCAAGGCGCTCGACCGGATGGCCCTGGAACCGCTGCTGGACCAGGGCGTGAGGGTCGGCGAGGGCGCCGGCGCGCTGCTCGCCCTGCCGTTGGTCCGGGCCGCCGCGGCCCTGGCCGCCGAGCTCCCGGAGAAGCCGGAGCAGGCCAAGCCCGGGGAGACGAACCTCGAGGCGAGCCCCGAGGAGGCGAAGCCCGAGGAGACGAGGGAAGACAGCCGGGAGGACGGCCGGGAAGAGGCTCGGGACACGGCTCGGGAGGAGAGCCAGGGGAAGACGCAGGAGGGGGTCGAAGGCCCCTAAAGGGGACAGGCGTCACCAAAGGAGCGGTTTTCCACAAGTGCACCCATATGATCACCGCTCATGGGCAACACCCGGGGCGCCGCCGCCTTCGCCGTCTGGTACCTGCGCGCCGTCGCGTCCGTCAACTTCCTCAGCGCGGTGTGGGTCACCCTGGGGCAGGACGTGCGGCGGCACAACCAGGCGGACTTCTTCACCCCGTACCTGCTGACGGCCGGCTTCGCGTCCGGGCTGTTCACCGCGTTCCTCGCCGTCACCATGGGGCGGCGCAAACGGGCCGCGTGGATCCTGAACCTGGTCCTGAGCGGAGCCTTCCTCGGGCTGTTCGCCCTGGCCATGGCGTTCCCGGAGATCCGGCGCCATCCCCAGAACTGGGTCTCGCTCGCGCTGACCGCCGCGTTCGTCGCCGCGTTGCTGGCCGGGCGGCGCGCGTTCTACGCCAAGGGCGACCGGTCCAACCCGCGGCTCGCCGCGGCCGTCGGCGCGGGCGGGCTGCTCGGCGCCTCGCTGCTGGCCGCGCTGCTGGTGACGGTCACCGACCGGGCGTCCACGCCCTCCACGTTCCTCGAGCGCTGGCGCTACGGCGCCCTGCGGCTGGTCTCCGTCGCGGCGGACGGCCGCGGCGCCCCCGGGATCGCACCGCCCACCTGGGTCGACGTCGCCGTCAACGTGCTGAGCACGGCGCTTCTGCTGGCCGTCCTGTACGCCGCCTTCCGCTCCCGGCGGGCCGTCGACCCGCTCACCGAGGACGACGAGAAGCGGCTGCGGGAGCTGCTCGACCGGCACGGCGAGCGGGACTCGCTCGGCTACTTCGCGCTGCGCCGGGAGAAGAGCGTGTGCTGGTCGCCGACCGGGAAGGCCGCCGTCGCCTACCGCGTCGTCGGCGGGGTGTCGCTGGCCTCGGGGGATCCGCTCGGCGACCCGGAGGCCTGGCCGGGGGCGATCGAGCCGTGGCTGGCCGAGGCGCGGGCGCACGGATGGATCCCGGCGGTGACGGGCGCGAGCGAGGAGGCCGGGACGGTGTACGCCCGGCACGGGCTGGACGCGCTGGAGCTCGGGGACGAGGCGGTCGTCGAGGTCGCCGAGTTCACCCTCGAAGGACGCGCCATGCGGACGGTCCGGCAGGCGTGCAACCGGGTCCGCCGGGCCGGGTACACCGTGCGCGTACGACGTCACGAGGACATCCCGGCCGACGAGATGGCGTACCTGCTGCGACGGGCCGACGACTGGCGCGACGGGGCCGCCGAGCGCGGGTTCAGCATGGCGCTCGGGCGGCTCGGGGACCCGCGGGACGGGCGCTGCGTGATGCTGGAGTGCACCGACGCCGACGGTGAACTGCGCGCCCTGCTCTCGTTCGTGCCGTGGGGGCCGCGCGGGCTGTCCCTCGACCTGATGCGGCGCGACCGGCACGGCGACAACGGGCTGACCGAGTTCATGGTCGTCGAACTGCTGCGGCGGGCCCGGGAGACGGGGATCGTCCAGGTCTCGCTGAACTTCGCGGTGTTCCGCTCGGTCTTCGAACGGGGCGACCGGCTGGGCGCCGGGCCGGTGCTGCGGCTGTGGCGGTCGCTGCTGTGCTTCTTCTCCCGCTGGTGGCAGATCGAGTCCCTCTACCGCGCCAACGCCAAGTACCGGCCGGTCTGGGAGCCGCGCTTCCTGCTGTTCGAGAAGAGCGCGGACCTGCCGCGCATCGCCCTGGCGTCGGTGCGCGCCGAGGGGTTCCTGGAAGCGCCCGGGCTGCCCGCGCTGCCGGGGCGCCCACGGCGCGGACGCCTGGAGACGCGGCGGTGAAGCGGGTCGCCCGCTGGGCCCGCGCCGAGTGGGGGCCGCTGTACCGGGCCGTGCGCGGCCCGCTGGCCCGGCGGCGGTGGCGGGCGGTCCCGATGACGCTGGCGGCGGTGTGTCTGACGTCCCTGACGCAGATCGTGCAGAACCAGTCCTGGGGCTACCGGCCCGTGCAGGACCTCGGCGCCGTGCGGGCCGAGGACCCGCTGTGGCTCGCCCTGACGCGCACACCGCTGTCGCTGTTCGTGCCCGCTCTCGACCTGCCGGTCTGGGGCGCGCTGGCGCAGATACTGCTGGTGTTCGGGGTCGCGGAGCTCTGTCTCGGCCGGCCTCGCACCCTGCTCGTCGCCTACACCGCCACACTCGCCGGCACGCTGTACGCGCGCGTGGGGCTGGCTCTCGGCCCCGGCGGCCCGTTCGGCCTGCCCGCGTCCGACGCGCTGGTGGTGGACACCGGCCCCTCGGCGGCGGTGGTGGGCCTCGCGGTGTTCCTGGGCTGGCGCTTTCGCGCGTACGCGACGGCGGCCGCGGTGATCGTCGCGATGGCGGTGGAGGTGCTGCTGAAGAACAACCTGGCCGGCAGGGAGCACCTCGCGGCGATCGCGGCCACCGCGGTCCTGTACGTGTTCCTGCGCCGGCGGGACCGGGCCGACGGGACGGCGCGACGCCCGCGCGGCGGACGGCTCCGCCGGGGGCGCGGCCGGGGGCCGCACCGGGGGCCCCGGCAAGCCGGCCCGGATCCCGAACCGGCCCCCGCCCCCCGGTCGTCACCGGACCCGCAGTCTCCGGACCCGCCGTCGCCCGACCCGCCGTCGCCCGACCCGCCGTCGCCCGACCCGCCGCCGGACGGCGGGCGCGGCGGCCGCTCGTACGGGCCCCGACGTGCGCACACCTCGGACCGGCGGCATCGTACGCGTGCGGCGGACCAGCCCTCTCACTTCCGTTCGCCGGACTGAGCCAGCTCCGCGTCCGTCTTCCCGCCGAGCCAGTCCCCCACCAGCCGTCGGGGCCCGACCCAGCGCCGGTCGTGACGGTAGGCGCGCAGCATCGCCTTCGCGCGGGCCCGCGGCCGCCGCCGGTAGAACCGGCGGGCCCACGGCGAAGCGGGCCGGGCGACCCGGACCAAGCCGATCAGCCCCACGAACGGGACGAACACGCTGAAGACGGCGGTCTTGACCTTGCCCTTCGTCAGCACGGCCAGCGAGAACAGGATGTTGACGCCGACGGTCGCGAGGACGCTTCCCCGGTCCTGGAGCTCCTCCTCGCTCATCCCGTCGACGCCGAACGGCGCGAAGCCCACGAGCAGCAGTCCGCCCAGCGCCGCCGTGAGGACCACGGCCTCCACGCTCTTGCGGCCCGCCTCCGTCCAGTACACGTCGTCCAGGTGCAGGATCAGCGCGAACTCGTCGAGGACCAGGCCCGTGCCGATGCCGAAGACGACCGCGAAGGCTCCCGCCCCGAAGCCGTGCCGGCCGCTCGCCACGGAGCCGAATCCGCCCGCGACGGTCAGCACGACGCCCGGGACCACGTGGTGGATGTGGACCCCGCCGGCGGAGCTGATGTTCCCGAACGGGCCCTTGCCGGCCCGGATGAGGCGGGTGATGACCCGGGTGATCAGGAAGGTGGCCACGAACGCGATCAGGGCGAGGAGCAGCGGAAGCTTGCCCGGTTCGACGATGTTGCGCTGCAGCCAGTCGCCCATGCCTCCAGTCTCACGGGGAGCGGGGCGCGCTGCCTCGCGGGCGGCGCGTCCGGGCTATCCGGGGCCCGCCCTCCGGGACCCGCGCCGCGGTGGTCCCCGTCCCCGGCATGAGCCGCCGGACGGGCAGGCCATAGTCTGCGGCGATGTCCACTGCCGTGCCCCCCGCCGCACCCCTCGACGGTTTGCGCTTCGCCTTCGGCACCCTCACCGTGCTGCCGGTGCGGGTGACCCGCTGGGACCGCCCGGCCGCCCGCGCCGGGATGCTCAGCGCGCCCCTGGTCGGGCTGGTCGTCGGCGGCTGTGCGGCGGGGCTCGGGCTGCTGCTGCTGCGGCTGGGCGCGAGCCCGCTGCTCGCCGCCGTCGCGTCGGCGGCCGTGCCCGCCGTGCTCACCCGAGGACTGCACCTGGACGGGCTGGCCGACACCGCGGACGGTCTGGGCAGCGGCAAGCCCGCCGAGGACGCGCTGCGGATCATGAAGCAGTCGGACATCGGCCCGTTCGGCGTGCTCGCGCTCGTCCTGGTGCTGCTGGCCCAGACGGCGGCGCTGGCACAGGCGTACGGCGACTCCTGGGCGCGGGGCGCGGTCGCCGCCGTCGTCTCGGCGCTCGCCGCACGCCTGGCGCTCACCCTTGCCGCCCGCGCCGGCGTCCCGGCGGCCCGACCGGAGGGGCTGGGCGCGGCGGTCGCCGGGGTGGTCCCGGTCGCGGGCGCGGCGTCCGTGGCGGCCGTCTGCGTCGTCGTCGCGGGCCTCGGCGGCGGGCTGTCCGGCGTGGCCGGCGGGGTGCGCGCGGCCGCCGCGGTCGTCCTGGCGCTCGTCGCCGCCGAACTGCTGCTGCGTCACTGCACGCGCCGCTTCGGCGGGGTCACCGGGGACGTGTTCGGCGGGCTGGCGGAGACGGCGGCGACGACCGCGCTGACGGTGCTGGCCCTGGGCGGGTAGGGCGCGTTCGGCGTCGTGCGGAGGGCGGCCGTGGCCGGCGGGGAACCCGAGGGGTGTGCGCCGGTCACGGTAGTGCGAGGATCGTCCGGCGGAGACGACGCCACCGACAGGGGCGAAGACTCGCGTGCATGAGCGAACGCACAGGCACGCGTACGCTCGTCCCGGGATTCGCCACGCCGGTTCGCCGCGCCGGTGGGACGCAACCCCGGACACGACCGCACCCGACGACCCTCATCCGGGGTCGGCTGTCGGGCCGGTCGACCCGTACTCCGGCCACAGCAACTCCACATCGGAAGCGAGATTTCACCACCGTGACTGCTCTCACTCTCAGCACCGCCGCGGCGCCCGGCCTCCGGGCCGACGCGATCGTGATCGGTGTCGCCAAGGGCGCAAAGGGCCCGATCGTTGCCCCAGGCGCCGAAGCCGTCGACACGGCGTTCGACGGCCGGCTCGCCGGCGTTCTGGAGACCCTCGGGGCTTCCGGCGCCGAGGGCGAGGTGACGAAGCTGCCCGCCCCGGCCGGCTTCAAGACGCCGCTCGTGCTCGCGGTGGGGCTCGGCTCCGAGCCCGAGAAGGACGCCGGCTACGAGGCCGAGGCGCTGCGCCGCGCGGCCGGCGCCGCCGCCCGCATCCTCGTCGGCTCCAAGAAGGCCGCGTTCGCGCTGCCGGTGACCGACGCCGGCGACATCGGCGCGATCGGCGAGGGCGTGGTGCTCGGCGCCTACTCCTTCGACGCGTACAAGCAGACCGCGCGCGCGAACGGCGACGCCAAGGCCAAGAACGCCAAGGCGCCGCTCGCCGAGGCCGCCCTGCTCGGCGGGAAGCCGCGCGACGCCGCCCACAAGGCCGCGCTGCTGCGCGCCGCCGCCGTCGGCGAGGAGCTCAACCGGGCGCGCGACCTGATCAACATGCCGCCGAACGACCTCGACCCGCAGGCGTTCGCCGGCATCGCGCAGGCCGCGGCGAAGGAACACGGCATCAAGGTGCAGGTCCTCGACGAGAAGGCGCTCGCCAAGGGCGGCTACGGCGGCATCCTCGGCGTCGGCGCCGGCTCGGCGGCGGCTCCGCGCCTGGTCAAGCTGTCGTACACGTCCGGCAAGGCGACCAAGCACCTCGCGTTCGTCGGCAAGGGCATCACCTACGACTCGGGCGGCATCTCGCTCAAGCCGGCCGGGCACAACGAGACGATGAAGTGCGACATGAGCGGGGCCGCGGCGGTCTTCGCCGCGGTCGTCGCCGCCGCGCGGCTCGGCCTCGAGGTGAACGTCACCGGATGGCTCGCGCTCGCCGAGAACATGCCGTCCGGCTCCGCCACCCGCCCGGGCGACGTGCTGCGCATGTACAGCGGCAAGACCGTCGAGGTCCTCAACACCGACGCCGAGGGCCGGCTGGTCCTCGCGGACGCGCTGTGGGCGGCCTCCGCGGAGAAGCCGGACGCGATCGTCGACGTGGCGACCCTGACCGGCGCGATGATGCTGGCGCTCGGCAGCCGCACCTTCGGGATCATGGCGAACGACGACGCGTTCCGCTCCACGGTGCACGAGGCGGCCGAGGAGGTCGGCGAGCCGGCGTGGCCGATGCCGCTGCCGGAGCACCTGCGCAAGGGCATGGACTCCACCGTCGCGGACATCGCGAACATGGGTGAGCGGATGGGCGGCGGACTGGTGGCCGGTCTCTTCCTGCGCGAGTTCGTGGGCGAGGGGATCGCCTGGGCGCACCTGGACATCGCCGGACCGGCGTTCAACGAGGGCGGCCCGTTCGGCTACACGCCGAAGGGCGGCACCGGCACCGCGGTGCGGACGCTGGTGCGGCTGGCCGAGCTGACCGCCGCGGGCGATCTCGGATGACGTTCGCCTGACGACCCGGTCCGTTTCCGTCGCATGACGACCGCAGGGGCGTGGGGGCTGGTCGCGCAGTTCCCCGCGCCCCTTTCGGGCGCTCAGCTGAACGTGGGACGTCTCACACCCCGGCCCCGTGTCTCGTCGGGGTCCGACAAGTGCGAGGATGGGGCTCGGCAGGACAGGGCCCCCACCACAGGGCCGAGACAGAGCGGCCGGACACCAGCCGCCGACCGGTCACTGGAGACCGGCGTGGCGCACATGCATGGAGGACGTGACGTGGCGAACGACGCCAGCACCGTTTTCGACCTAGTGATCCTCGGCGGTGGCAGCGGTGGTTACGCCGCGGCCCTGCGCGGGGCGCAGCTGGGCCTGGACGTCGCCCTGATCGAGAAGGACAAGGTCGGCGGTACCTGCCTGCACCGGGGGTGCATCCCCACCAAGGCCCTGCTGCACGCGGGCGAGATCGCCGACCAGGCCCGCGAGAGCGAGCAGTTCGGCGTCAAGGCCACCTTCGAGGGCATCGACGTCCCCGCCGTCCACAAGTACAAGGACGGCGTCATCTCGGGGCTGTACAAGGGCCTGCAGGGACTCATCGCCTCCCGCAAGGTGACGTACATCGAGGGTGAGGGCCGTCTGTCCTCCCCGACCTCCGTCGACGTCGGCGGACAGCGCGTCCAGGGCCGCCACGTGCTGCTCGCGACCGGCTCGGTGCCCAAGTCGCTGCCGGGCCTGGAGATCGACGGCAACCGGATCATCTCCTCCGACCACGCCCTCGTCCTGGACCGCGTGCCCAAGTCCGCGATCATCCTGGGCGGCGGCGTCATCGGCGTCGAGTTCGCCTCGGCGTGGAAGTCCTTCGGCTCCGACGTGACGGTGATCGAGGGCCTCAAGCACCTCGTCCCGGTCGAGGACGAGAACTCCTCCAAGCTGCTCGAGCGCGCCTTCCGCAAGCGCGGCATCAAGTTCAACCTGGGCACCTTCTTCTCGAAGGCCGAGTACACCGCCGACGGCGTCAAGGTCACCCTGGCCGACGGCAAGGAGTTCGAGGCCGAGGTCCTGCTGGTCGCGGTGGGCCGCGGGCCCGTCTCCGCCGGTCTCGGCTACGAGGAGCAGGGCGTCGCGACGGACCGCGGCTACGTCCTGGTCGACGAGTACATGCGCACCAACGTCCCGACCATCTCCGCGGTCGGCGACCTGGTCCCGACGCTCCAGCTCGCGCACGTCGGCTTCGCCGAGGGCATGCTGGTCGCGGAGCGTCTGGCCGGCCAGAAGGTCGTCCCGATCGACTACGACGGCGTCCCCCGGGTGACGTACTGCCACCCCGAGGTCGCCTCCGTGGGCATCACCGAGGCCAAGGCCAAGGAGATCTACGGCGCGGACAAGGTCGTCGCTCTGAAGTACAACCTCGCGGGCAACGGCAAGAGCAAGATCCTCAACACCGCGGGCGAGATCAAGCTCGTCCAGGTGAAGGACGGCGCCGTGGTCGGCGTCCACATGGTCGGCGACCGCATGGGCGAGCAGGTCGGCGAAGCCCAGCTGATCTACAACTGGGAGGCGCTGCCCGCCGAGGTCGCGCAGCTCATCCACGCCCACCCGACGCAGAACGAGGCGCTCGGCGAGGCCCACCTGGCCCTGGCGGGCAAGCCGCTGCACTCGCACGACTGACCCTCGGTCGTACCACGTCGAAGCGACGACCCAGACTTCCGCAATCGTTAAGGAGCAACCGAAACCATGGCGGTTTCCGTAACCCTTCCGGCGCTCGGCGAGAGCGTCACCGAGGGCACTGTCACCCGCTGGCTGAAGGCCGAGGGTGAGCGCGTAGAGGCCGACGAGCCCCTGCTCGAGGTGTCGACCGACAAGGTCGACACCGAGATCCCCTCCCCCGCAGCCGGCGTCCTGGCCTCCATCAAGGTCGCCGAGGACGAGACCGTCGAGGTCGGCGCCGAACTGGCCGTCATCGACGACGGCACCGGCGCGCCCGCCGCTGCCCCCGCCCCGGCCGCCGAGGAGGTCGCTCCGCCGGCCCCCGAGCCGGCCCCGGCCGCCCAGCCCTCCACCGAGCAGGCGGCTCCCGCCCCGGCTCCCACCGCCGAGGCCGCCTCCGGCGGCGGCTCCGCCGAGGGCACGGACGTCGTCCTGCCCGCGCTCGGCGAGTCCGTCACCGAGGGCACCGTCACCCGCTGGCTGAAGTCGGTCGGCGACTCGGTCGAGGCCGACGAGCCGCTGCTCGAGGTCTCCACCGACAAGGTCGACACGGAGATCCCGGCGCCCACCTCCGGTGTGCTGCTCGAGATCACCGTCGCCGAGGACGAGACCGCCGAGGTCGGCGCCAAGCTCGCCGTCATCGGCGCCCCGGGCGCGGCTCCGGCCGCTGCTCCGGCTCCGGCCGCGCCCGCTCCGGCGCCCGCCCCGGCCGCCCCCGCCGCCCCGGCTCCGGCCGCTGCAGCCCCGGCTCCCGCGCCCGCTCCGGTCGCCGCTCCGGCTCCGGCTGCTCCGGCGCCCGCGCCGGCCGCTGCGGCCCCGGCCGCCACGGCTCCGGCCGCCGCTCCGGCGCAGCCCGCGGACGAGGGCGCCTACGTGACCCCGCTGGTGCGCAAGCTCGCCGCGGAGCACGGCGTCGACCTGGGGTCCGTCAAGGGCACCGGCGTCGGCGGTCGCATCCGCAAGCAGGACGTCGTCGCCGCCGCCGAGGCCGCGAAGGCTGCCGCCGCTCCGGCTCCGGCCGCAGCCGCTCCGGCCGCGTCCGCCGCGAAGAAGGCCCCGAAGCTCGAGGCCTCCCCGCTGCGCGGCCAGACCGTGAAGATGCCCCGCATCCGCAAGGTCATCGGCGACAACATGGTCAAGGCGCTGCACGAGCAGGCGCAGCTGTCCTCGGTCGTCGAGGTCGACATCACCCGGCTGATGAAGCTCCGCGCGCAGGCGAAGGACTCCTTCGCGGCCCGCGAGGGCGTCAAGCTCTCCCCGATGCCGTTCTTCGTGAAGGCGGCGGCCCAGGCGCTGAAGGCCCACCCGGCCGTCAACGCCCGGATCAACGTCGAAGAGGGCACGATCACCTACTTCGACACCGAGAGCATCGGCATCGCGGTGGACTCGGAGAAGGGCCTGATGACCCCGGTCATCAAGCACGCGGGCGACCTGAACATCGCCGGCATCGCCAAGGCCACGGCCGACCTGGCCGGCAAGGTCCGCGCGAACAAGATCACCCCGGACGAGCTGTCCGGCGCGACCTTCACCATCAGCAACACCGGCTCGCGCGGCGCGCTGTTCGACACGATCATCGTGCCGCCGAACCAGGTCGCGATCCTCGGCATCGGCGCCACGGTCAAGCGTCCGGCCGTCATCGAGACGGAGGAGGGCACGGTCATCGGCGTCCGCGACATGACGTACCTGACCCTGTCCTACGACCACCGTCTGGTCGACGGCGCCGACGCGGCCCGTTACCTGACCGCGGTCAAGGCGATCCTCGAGGCCGGCGAGTTCGAGGTCGAGCTCGGCCTCTGATCCCGTAGGTCCAGCGACGCAGGCGCCCCCGTCCGGTTCTCCGGGCGGGGGCGCTCGTCGATGAGCGCGCGGTTGTCGACCTCTGGGTCCGTTCGGGGCCGACCCGCGGGCGGGGCCCCCGTCATGCTCGTGTAAGTCTCGTCTCACCTGCGTAAAAGCGTCCCCGCGCGCCTCTCCTCTCCGGGCCCCCGGCCGTATTGTCTAAACGTCAACGCCCCGGGGCCGATGGGCGGCCCCTGCTCGAAGGAGCTTCCATGACCGCGCCCGTCGTCCACTCGCTGCGCGAACAGATCCGCGAGCACATCGTGGAAGGGATCGTCAGCGGGCGCTGGCAGCCGGGCGAGCGGATCGTGGAGCGTCGGATCGCCACCGAGCTGGAGGTCAGCCAGACGCCGGTGCGGGAGGCGCTGCGCGAGCTGGAGTCGCTGCGGCTGATCGAGTCCGCGCCGAACAAGGGCGTGCGGGTGCGCAATCTGACGGCGGCCGACCTGGAGGAGAGCTATCCGGTCCGGGCGGGCCTGGAGGCGATCGCCGCGGAGCTGGCCGCCCAGAGGCTGGCCGAGGACTGCTCGGCGCTCGAACCGCACGTCGCCGCGCTCTACGAGGCCGACCGCGCCTGCGACGGCACCGGGCAGGTGCGGCACACCGTGGGCTTCCACCGGGAGCTGGTGCGGGCGGCCGGGAATTCGGTGCTGCTGCACACGTGGGAGGGCCTCGGCATCGAGGTGTTCACGGCGCTGTCCATCCGCTGGCTGGGGACCGTGCAGCAGTCGTACGCGGAGGAGCACGAGGAGCTGGTGGCCGCGTTCAAGCGGCGCGACCCCCGGATCGCGGAGCTGGTCAAGGCGCACGTCCTCGGGTGCGCTCCCCGCCCGTAGAGCTGGGCGCGGGGGCGGCCGCCCGGTGTGTCCAGGGGAGCGTGCCCACGCTCATACGTGGGCTCCGACCTGCGAAAACGGCCGAAATGTGCGGCACGCGGTGCCTGCCCGAAAGGCACCGGGTGCCTACTTTCTCGTGATCAAGAGGTTTTCCCCCGGAACCCTTTGATCGATCATCGATCAGCGGGTTATTGTCGCCGACGGGCCTCGCGCGGAGCCGCACAACGACACCGCACCCGGGCTCCACGCCCTGTCCTGCCAAAGACTTAAGGGCACCCCCGAACCCTTGCCGATGAGGGAACCCCCTTCGACTGAGGAAGGCGGCGACATGACCGACCCCCAGGCCATCCAGCCCAGCGCGCTCGACCAGCTCCCCGACCGGGACCCGGAGGAGACCGCCGAATGGCAGGCCTCGCTGGACGCGGTCGCCCAGGCGGCCGGGCCGCACCGTGCCGCGTACCTGATGCGCCGCACGCTGGAGCGCGCCGAGGGCAACGGCATCGCGCTGCCCAAGCTGCTCGAGACGGACTACGTCAACACCATCCCCACCGCCGCCGAGCCCTCCGCGCCCGGCGACCCGGAGATGGAGCGCAGGATCACCGCGTGGAACCGCTGGAACGCGGCCGCGATGGTGACCCGCGGCAGCAAGCACGGCGTCGGCGGCCACATCGCCACCTTCGCCTCCGCCGCCTGGCTGTACGAGACCGGCTTCAACCACTTCTTCCAGGGCAAGGAGGCCGACGGCTCGGGCGACCAGCTCTACATCCAGGGCCACGCCTCCCCCGGCATCTACGCCCGCGCCTTCCTCGACGGCCGGCTGACCGAGCGCCACCTCGACAACTTCCGCCAGGAGTCGGGCGGCGAGGGCCTCCCGTCGTACCCGCACCCCCGCCGGCTGCCCTGGCTGTGGGAGTTCCCGACGGTGTCGATGGGCCTCGGCCCGCTCTCCGCCATCTACCAGGCGCGCTTCAACCGCTACCTCACCAACCGCGGCATCAAGGACGTCTCGGCGTCCCACGTGTGGGCGTTCCTCGGCGACGGCGAGATGGACGAGCCCGAGTCGACGGCGGCGCTCGCACTCGCCTCCCGCGAGGGCCTCGACAACCTGACCTTCGTCATCAACTGCAACCTGCAGCGCCTCGACGGTCCGGTCCGCGCCAACTTCAAGATCGTGCAGGAGCTGGAGGCCCAGTTCCGCGGCGCCGGCTGGAACGTGATCAAGTCGCTGTGGGGCTCCGCCTGGGACGAGCTGTTCCAGCTGGACACCACCGGCGCGCTGGTCCGCCGGCTGCGCGAGGTGCCGGACGCCCAGGTGCAGACGTACCAGACGCGCGGCGCCGCCTACATCCGCGAGGACTTCTTCGGCAAGGACCCGGCGCTCGCCGAGATGGCGAAGCTGCTGAGCGACGACAAGATCCTCGAGTGCTTCCACCTCTCGCGCGGCGGTCACGAGGCGCGCAAGGTGTACGCCGCGTACAAGGCCGCCGTCGGGTTCAAGGGCGCGCCGACGGTCATCCTGGCCCAGACGGTCAAGGGGCACACGCTCGGCGAGGGCTTCGCCTCGAAGAACGCCAACCACCAGATGAAGAAGCTCTCGGTGGACGAGTTCAAGGCGATGCGCGACCTGCTGGAGCTGCCGATCTCCGACGCGCAGTTCGTCGACGGGGTCGTCCCCTACGGGCACCCGGGCGCCGACTCCCCCGAGGTCCGCTACCTCCAGGAGCGCCGCGCGGCCCTCGGCGGCCCGGCCCCGGCCCGCCGCAGCCACGCCCTCGCTCCGCTGCCGGCCCCCGCCGACAAGGCGTTCGCCTCGTTCGACAAGGGCTCCGGCTCGCAGAACGTGGCGACCACGATGGCCTTCGTCCGCCTCGTCAAGGACCTGGTCCGCGACAAGGAGACGGGCAAGCGCTGGGTGCCGATCGTCCCCGACGAGGCGCGCACCTTCGGCATGGAGAGCCTGTTCCCGTCGCTCGGGATCTACTCCCCCAAGGGCCAGACGTACGAGCCGGTCGACCGCGACCAGCTGATGTACTACAAGGAGGCCGAGAACGGCCAGATCCTCAACGAGGGGATCACCGAGGCCGGTTCGATGGCCGACTTCATCGCCGCTTCCACCGCGTACTCCACGCACGGCGAGGCGATGATCCCGTTCTACATCTTCTACTCGATGTTCGGCTGGCAGCGCACGGCCGACCAGATGTGGCAGCTCGGCGACCAGCTCGGCCGCGGCTTCCTGGTCGGCGCCACCGCGGGCCGCACGACGCTGACGGGCGAGGGCCTGCAGCACGCCGACGGCCACTCCCCGGTCATCGCCGCGACCAACCCGGCCGCCCTCAGCTACGACCCGGCCTTCGCCTACGAGATCGCGGCGATCGTCAAGGACGGTCTGCGCAGGATGTACGGCGAGGCCGCCCCCGGTGAGGACAGGGACGTCTTCTACTACCTCACCGTTTACAACGAGCCGATGCCGCAGCCGGCCAAGCCGTCCTCGCCCGGCGTCGACGAGGGCATCCTCAAGGGCCTGTACCGCTTCAACACGGCGGAGTCGGCGGGCGTGCAGGTCGCGGCGGCCAACGCGCCGCGCATCCAGCTGCTGGCCTCGGGCACCGCGATCCACTGGGCCCTGAAGGCGCAGAAGCTGCTCGCCGAGGAGTGGGGCGTGGCCGCCGACGTGTGGTCCGCGACCTCCTGGACCGAGCTGCGCCGCGACGCCCTGGACGCCGACGCGGCCCTGCTGCGCGGCGAGGAGCGTCTGCCGTACGTCCGCCGGGCGCTGCAGGGCGCCGAGGGCCCGGTCCTCGCGGTCTCCGACTACATGCGTCAGGTCCCGGACCAGATCGCGCAGTGGGTCGAGCAGGACTGGTCCTCGCTGGGCGCGGACGGCTTCGGCCTCTCCGACACCCGTGAGGCGGCCCGCCGGCACTTCGGCGTGGACGCCGAGTCGATCGTCGTCGCGGCCCTGGCGCAGCTCGCCCGGCGCGGCGAGGTCAAGGCGGCCTCGGTGAAGGAGGCGCGCGAGCGCTACGGCCTGTAGGTCACGGTTCGACGAAGGGGGGTGCGGCTGCGGCCGTGCCCCCCTTCGCGGTCGGCGGGTCCCGGCATCATGTCCCCATGCGTGCTGCCCGCCTGATCAAGATGGTGCTCCTTCTGCAGTCCCGGCCGACCATGACCGCGTCCGAGCTGGCGCGGGAGCTGGAGGTGTCGGAGCGGACCGTCACCCGGGACGCCCAGGCGCTCTCCGAGGCGGGCGTGCCGGTGTACGCGGAGCGGGGGCGCGCCGGGGGCTACCGGCTGGTCGGCGGGTACCGGACGCGGCTGACGGGGCTGGCGCGCGGTGAGGCCGAGGCGCTGTTCCTGAGCGGGGTGCCGGGGGCGCTGCGGGACATGGGGCTGGAGGACGTGGCGTCGGCCGCCCGGCTGAAGGTGTCGGCGGCGTTGCTGCCGTCGCTGCGGGACGCCCCGCGCACGGCGGCGCAGCGGTTCCATCTGGACGCGCCGGCCTGGTTCCGGGAGCCCGAGGCGCCGGCGCTGCTTCCGGTGGTCGCGGAGGCGGTGTGGGACGACCTGTGCGTGCGGGCGCGTTACCGGCGCGGGGAGGGCGAGGTCGAGCGGGAGCTGGAGCCGTACGGGCTCGTGCTGAAGGCGGGGGTCTGGTACCTGTGCGCCCGGGTGCGGGAGGACGCCGTGTTCCGGACGTACCGCATCGACCGGTTCATGGCCGTGGAGCCTCTGCAGGATCGTTTCCTCAGAGATGAGGACTTCGATCTGCCGGGCTTCTGGGACGCGCAGGCCGAGCAGTTCGCGCGGTCGCTGCTGCGGGCCGAGGTCGTCGTGCGGCTGTCGGAGGCCGGGATGAGCCGGCTGCCGTACGCCGTCGACCCGGTGGCGGCCCGGGACGCGCTGGCCGGCGCCGGGGAGCCGGACGGGCGGGGCTGGGCGACGGTCACCCTGCGGGTCGAGTCGCTGGAGGTGGCGCACACCCAGCTCACGGCGCTGGGACCGGAGGCGGAAGTGCTCGCCCCGGCGGCGCTGCGGGAGTGGTTCGCCGCGGACGCGCTGCGGCTGGCGGCGCGATACGGGACCCGGGAGAGCTGACGCGGCGCCCGAACCCCGCCGGGAATCCCGCGCACTCCGGGGTGCGTCCCGCATCTCCAGGCACGATGCTGGACGCGTGATGGACGAGACGGAGTTCTGGGAGCTGGTGGACGCCTCCCGCGAGGCCGCCGAGGGCGATCCCGAGGAGCAGGCCGACCAGCTCGTGGAGCGGCTGACCCGGCTGGACCCGGAGGCCGTGCTCGACTTCGCCCGGCACTTCGAGTCGCGCTACAACCGCGCCTACCGCTGGGACCTGTGGGGCGCCGCCTGGCTGCTGATGGACGGGGCGAGCGACGACGCCTTCGACTTCTTCCGGTGCTGGCTGATCGGTCAGGGCCGCGAGGTCTTCGAGGGCGCCCTGCACGGCGACCCGGACTCGCTCGCCGACCTGCTGGACGACTTCGACGAGGAGATCGACGGCGACGGCGAGGAACTCGGCTACGCGGCCGACGAGGCCTACGAGCAGCTCACCGGGATGGTCGCCCCGGATCTGGGCATTCCGCCGGCCGCCGCCGAACCGGAGGGGACGCCCGTCGACTTCGAGAACGAGGGGGCGCTGGCCGAGCGCTATCCCCGGCTGTGGCAGCGCTTCAAGGAATGAGCCCCGGCGTGCGGCCCCGGCGTCCCGGAGGCCGCCCTCACGCCGCCGGCCTGCGGCGGGTGCCGTCGGCGGGGAGGTAGGCCTGCGCCTGGTCGACCCGCACCGCGTGGTGCAACGGCGCCTTGTTGGCCTGCTCCAGAGCGGAGGCGGTGGCCGCCGCCGGACCCAGGACGACCGCTGCGACGGCGCACAGCACCGTCCAGGAGTCGCGGACGGCCCTGGTCCGGGAGGACCTGCCCCAGGGGGCCCTGGTCCGGACGCCCTGCTGCGTACTCTGCGCGGTCTGCGCGGCCCCGGCACGGCTGCTGCTCATGATCCCCACCTCCGGTCGGTTCTTCGTGTCGGGCACGACCGTAGAGCGGTGGAATGGGAGGACCGTGAACGGCGCCTAAGGCGTTCCTGTGAGAGCGTGCGCGGCCGTCCTGCCCTGGAGGCGGGCGGCCTTCTCGCGGATCTCCGGGAGGCGCGCGGCGAGGGCGGCGCCGGGACAGCTCGTCATGAAGCCGTCCCGGTGGCCCGCCAGGGCGGGCAGGGTGGCGGTGGTCCCGGCCGCGTACCGGCTGTGGCTGTTGCTGGAGGTGAGCCGTACGTGCGCCCGCGGGTCGACGCCGGACAGGCCCAGTTTCCAGGCGGCGAGGGCGGCGATCGCGTCGACCATGGCCTGCGGCACCGGGACGCCGGATGTGAACGTGCCGAGCGCCGCGATGCCCACCGTGCGGTGGTTGAAGCCCTGGGTGTGCGCCCCGGTGACGGCGCGGTCGACGCCGCCCGCCCGGCCCTCGTAGATCGTGCCGCAGCGGTCGACGAGGAAGTTGTATCCGATGTCGTCCCAGCCCCGGGCGTCGGTCTGGCCGGTGTACAGGGAGCGGATGATGCGCGGCGCGTCGGCGCAGTCGTAGCCGTTGGGCGAGTCGGTGTGGTGGACGAAGACGGCGACGGCCTTGTCGTCGTAGCGCGGCGGCGGCTGTGCGTGCCGGGCGAGGGCGTCCAGCCAGGCGGTGCGCGGCACGACGGGCGGCCGGGCCGCCCGGTGCCCGGCGGCGGGCCGGGCGGCGGCGTGCCGCGGGGTCCGGTCGGCGGAGGCGGCGTCGCCGACGTCGCCCGCGCACGCCCCCAGGGCGGCGACGGCGGCGAGCCCGGGCAGACAGCCCAGGAGCACGAGGAGCGGGCCCGGTATGCGCGTACGGCGCGGCCGGCGCGTTCCCCGCGGACCGTGCGACGCCGGTCGGAGGGCACACATGACCCCACTGTCCGACCAATCCGCTCCGTCCGCGATGTGGAGTGTGCCACCCGGTGGAACCATCGTCCCGGTCCGGGACGTTTTCCGGGGTACACGCATGTGCGGCCGGCGGGGCCGCCCGCGCGTGTGACGGCGACGACGGACGAACGGCTGATCACTGGGCCCCTCCCGCGCGTACTAGGACACGACCTGGGGGATCCAAGAGAAAAAAGGGGGGCCGGTGGACCTGCTCGACATTCTGCTGGTGCTGGTGATCCTGGCCTACGCCGGCTCCGGTTACCGGCGGGGGCTGGTGGCCGGCTGTGTGTCGCTGGCCGGCTTCGTGGGCGGTGCGGTGATCGGCGTGTGGGTCCTGCCCTGGCTGATGGATCCGGTGACCCCGGGGACCACCGCGGCCACCGTGACGGCCGTGCTGACGGTGCTCCTCCCGGCGGCGGTGGGGCACGAACTGGCAGGGCGGCTGGCGTTACGGCTGCGCCGGGAGCTGGACCGCGGGCCGCTGCGGGTGGCGGACGGGATCGGCGGCGCGGCGGCCAACGTGGTCGCGGTGCTGATCGTGGCGTGGGTGGCGGCGAGCGTGCTGGGCGCGTCCTCGTCGCCGTTGGTCACGTCGTCGATACGGGACTCACGGCTGCTGGGGGCCGTGCAGGACGTCATGCCGGACACCACGCCCACCTGGTTCGCGCGGGCCACGTCGGCGCTGACCCAGGCGGGCTTCCCGCAGGTCTTCAACCCCTTCGAGAACGAGTCGACGGCCGAGGTCGCCAAGCCCACCGGGGACAGCGTCACGGCGAGCGCCACCGAGGCGGCCAAACGCAGCACGGTGAAGATCGAGGGCGTCGCGGGCGACCAGGGCCGCGAGGGCAGCGGCTTCGTGTACGCGAACGAGCACGTGATGACCAACGCGCACGTGGTGGCGGGCATCGACAGCCCGACCGTGCGGGTCGGGGGCGTCGGGCCGTCGTACGACGCGCGCGTGGTGCTCTTCGACCCGGACCGGGACGTGGCGGTGCTGTACGTGCCGTACCTGAAGGCGCCGGTGCTGGTCTTCGACGACGAGGCCGCGCGCGGGAATCCGGCGGTGGTGGCCGGCTATCCGCAGGACGGCGACCTGAACCTGCAGGCGGCCACGGTCGCGGGCCGGGTCAAGGCGACCGGCCGCAACATCTACAACGACGAGATCGTCACCCGGGAGATCTACTCGATCCGCTCCACCGTGCGCCCCGGCAACTCCGGCGGCCCGCTGCTGACCACGACCGGCCGGGTCTACGGCGTGGTCTTCGCCCGCTCCACCTCCGACGACGAGACGGGCTACGTGCTGACGGCGGACGAGGTCGCCGGCGACGCGAAACGCGCGGCGACCGCCACCCGGCCCGTGGACACGGGCGACCTGGCCCCTTCCTGAGCGGCGGCCCGCTCCCCCGCCCGGCGGCGCGCCCACCCTGGCCCGCCCCGCGCGCGGCTGCACCCACAGGCCCCGGCGGGACTACACCCGCCGGCCCATGAGGACGTCGTCCACGTATGCGCCGTCCAGGAGGAACTCCTCGGGGAGGACCCCTTCCACCGTGAACCCCTCGGCCTCGTAGAGCCTGCGGGCCGGTGCGTTGTGGCCGAGGACGCGCAGGGTGATGCGGCGCGCGCCCTGCCGGCGGGTCTCCTCGACGGCGGCGCGGACCAGCGCCCGTCCGACGCCCTGGCCGCGTGCCTCGTCGAGCACGGCGAGGCCCTGGATCTGCCGGACGTGCGCGTTGGCGGCGAGCGGGGTGGGCGGGACGAGACGCACGTATCCCACGACACGGCCGTCCAGTTCGGCGACGAGGAAGTCCTCGGGCGGATGCCGCACGTCGAAGAACGAGTCGTACGGCGGCTGCGGCTCGGGCATGACGGCGTGCAGCGGGGACCAGGTCAGCCGGTCGACGAGACCGAGCGCCGCGTCGTCGGCGGGCGACGCGGCGCGTATGAGGGGTGCGGACGGCGCGGACATGGCCGCCACCCTAGGGCCTGTCGTTTGGATCACGCCGCAGACACCGGGTGCGGCACGCGCATCTGCCGCGTCGTCGGCGGTTGCCGATGCTCCGCGTCGACGCCCTCCTCCGCCTTGCAGCCGCACGCACCACACCCCGCTCACCGGCCCCGAACAGTCCCGTTCGTGCCCTGCGGCCTGATCCAAACGACAGGCCCCACTCCGCTCCGCACGGCGACCCGGCCGGGGTTTTCCCGGGCCGGGGGGCAGGATGACCGTATGGAACGTACGCGAATCGCGGTGGCCGGGGCGTCCGGACTGATCGGCAGCGCACTGGTGCGGTCCCTGACCGCGGACGGACACGAGGTGGTCCGGCTGGTGCGCCGTGCGCCCCGGGGGCCGCTGGAGCTGCGCTGGGACCCCGAGAAGGGGCAGGTGGACACGGCCGGGCTCGCCGGATGCGACGCCGTGGTCAACCTCGCGGGCGCGGGGGTCGGCGACCGGCGCTGGAGCGAGGCCTACAAGAAGCGCATCCACGACAGCCGGGTGCACGGCACGGCGGCGCTGGCGCGGGCCGTCGCCTCGCTGGACCGACCGCCGCGGGTGTTCGTCAACGGCAGCGCGATGGGCTTCTACGGCGAGACGGGCGACCGGACCGTGGACGAGGGCGCGCCGGCCGGCAGCGGCTTCCTGCCGGAGCTGTGCGTGGAGTGGGAGGCGGCCGCGAGCCCCGCCCAGGAGGCGGGCGTGCGCACGGCGTTCACCCGCACCGGGCTGGTCGTGGCGCGCGGCGGCGGCGCCTGGGGCAGGCTGTTCCCGCTCTTCGCGGCCGGGCTCGGGGGGCGGATGGGCGACGGACGCCAGTACTGGTCCTACATCGCGCTGCACGACGAGGTGGCGGCGATCCGGCACCTCCTGGGCCGCGACGACCTGTCGGGCCCGTTCAACCTCACCGCGCCCGAGCCGCTGACGAACCGTGAGATCACCGCGGCGATGGGGCGGGTGCTGCACCGGCCGACGCTCTTCGCGGTGCCGGCGCCCGTGCTGCGGACCGTGCTCGGCGAGATGGCCGGGGACGTGCTGGGCAGCGCGCGCGTGGTGCCGAAGCGGCTGCTGGAGTCCGGGTTCGCCTTCGCGTTCCCCGGGATCGAGGACGCCCTCCGAGCCGCCTGATCCGCCACGCGACCGTATGCGACCGGCGTGCGACCGTGCCCTGTCCATGCGCGACTGTCCTTGACCGATCACGGCCCTACCCTCGACCCGAACTCGGGTATCCCGGACGCCCGTTGGGGGCATGACGTCTCCACCGGCCGCGCAACCTCGAGGAGGGGCACGTGCTTGAGCCCGCGTACCAGGCAGACGTCGTCGTGGTGGGAGCCGGAGTCTCCGGACTCTCCGCCGCGCACTGGCTGACCAGCGCAGGAGTAAGAACCGTCGTCCTGGAGGCCGCCCCCTGCGTGGGCGGCCGCATGGCGACGGAGAAGGTCGACGGGTTCCGGCTCGACCGCATCGGGCAGCTGCTGTCCACGGCGTATCCCGAACTGGCCCTGACACCGGGGCTCGACGCGCTCGTCCTGCGTCCGTTCGCGCCGGGGGTCCTGCTGCACAGCGACGGACGCCACCACCGCGCGGGCGCACAGGCGGGCGCGGGGAGCGCGAGGGGCGCACTCCACGCGGTACGCGCTCTGGCGAGCGCTCCGCGGCCGGGTGCGCTGCCCCGGCCGCGCGCCGGCGGCTCCCTGCCGTCGGGAGGACGGCCGCCGGCCTCGCCCAGGGTCCGGGCGGGCGCGCCGCTGGGCACCGCCGTGGACCAGGCGCGGCTCGGCGCCGCGCTCACCCGGCTCGCGGCCACCCCCGCCGAGCGGCTGCTGCGCCGCCCCGAACTGCCCGCCGCCCAGGCCCTCGCCGCCCGCGGGCTGCCCGCCCGCACGGTGGACGGCTTCGTACGCCCGCTGCTCGCCGCGCTGCTGTGCGACCCGGACCTCACCACGTCCAGCCGGTGCGCGGACCTCGCGCTGCGCGCCTTCGCGGCCGGCCGGCTGGCGCTGCCGGAGGGCGGGGCCGAGGCGCTGCCCGATCTGCTCGCGCGGACCCTGCCGCCGGGCTCCGTGCGCACCGGGGTGCGGGTCACCTCCGTCTCCACGACCTCGGTGACCACCGCGGCGCACGGCGAACTCCGCTGCCGTGCGGTCCTGGTCGCCACCGACGCGCGCAGCGCGGCACAGCTGCTGCCCGGGTTGCGGGTGCCCGACTTCCACCCGGTGACGATCGTCCACCACACGACGGACGAGCCGCCCGGCACCGGCGCCGCACTGCTCCTGGACGCCGACCGCGGCGGACCGGTCGCGCACACGGCGGTGGTCAGCCGGGTCGACCCGAGCCGCGCGCCCGCGGGCCGCACGCTGATCTCGTCCACCGTCCTCGGCACGCCCCCGCCGGGCGTCGAGACCGCCGTGCGCATGCATCTGGCCCGGCTGTACGGCGTCTCCACCGCGCGCTGGGAGACGCTGGCCGTGCATCACACCGCCGAGGCCGTGCCCGCGATGCGGGCGCCGCACGATCTGCGGCGCCCGGTGCGGCTCCTGGCGGGCCTGTACGTGTGCGGCGACCACCGGGACACCAGCACGGTGCAGGGGGCGCTGCACTCTGCGCACCGGGCGGCGTCCGCGATCGTCTCCGATCTGCGCGCCGCCGGTTCCCTGCCCCAGGCCGACCCACACCCCACAGCCCCCGAGCAACGGGCAGCAGCCTGAACACCCCGAAACCCCGGCGGGTCCGCCCCCCGAAGACAGGGGACGGACCCCTCGCACGCTCACCCCAGACACCTCCACCCACCCACCCCCGGCCAGGCACTCCAGCCCCGGCCAGGCACTCCACCCCCGGCCAGGCATTCCACCCCCGGCCCGGCATTCCAGCCCGTCCGGCGTTTGAGGACGAGGGCCGTCCAGGCCCGAAACGGGGGCCGGGGGGGCGGAGCCCCCGGGCACACGGCCCAGACCACTCCGCCCACCCCGCCTCGGCCAGGCACCCCACCCCCGGCCAGGCACTCCAGCCCGTCCGGCGTTTGAGGACGAGGGCCGTCCAGGCCCGAAACG